>JAXHTF010000171.1 GCA_034211275.1 Acidobacteriota bacterium | reverse complement strand
GTGACCGAGATGTTCTGTTGCATGGCCACCGCCGCCGGTAGCCCCGCCTGCACCAACGCCGTGGCCACCCCGGAGTAAGGGTCTTGACCGTTCTTGCGGGGCAGGCGCCCTCCCTTGCAGGCGACCAAGACGACCAGGCGGAGCTCGCGGATGTCCTGCAGGTGGTCCGCAAGCTGTTGCCCGCTGACATAGTCTCGGGAGCCGTCCTCGTTTTCGAAGACGAGATAGCCCGTGGCGTCGCTCTCCCGGAAGGCGCCGTGGCCGAAGATATGGAGCACCTCGCAGGGATCCTGCAGGAGCTTGCGGCGAAGGCCGTTGAGGGTTGGCTCTCGGAGGCGACGGACTTGAACGAAAGGCTCCAGGCGGACCGCCTTGTCGAGCAGACTCTGAGCCTCCTCCCGGTCGAAGGTGTGCTCGTCCTCCTTCGCGCGAGGGGTCATCGAGAGGACGCGCAGAGCTCTCCCTTCCCGGGCTTTGAGGGCGGCGCGGGGGGCATCCTGGTAGCGCACCACCAGAACCCTTCCGCCCAGCGCCAGGAATTCCTTCTTCTTCGGATCGTAGAGCAGCTCCCAAGGAAGACCGAAGATTTCGGGGTGATCGCTGACATTGTGGAACGCGATGCGCAAGCGGAGCCCGGCCCGGTAACCGCCGTGGGAGACGCCGGCCAGCACGGCATTGCTCTCTCGCAGGTTGGCGGCGATCTCGTCGGGAAAGAGCGCTTCGAAGAGCTCAGCACCGATCTCTTTGGCTTTCGCTTCGGGGTTGGAAAACGGCTGGGGACCTTCCAGCCCCGGTTTGGCGGCAAGCCGTTCCATCAGCTTTTGGAATTGCTGAGGGGAGTAGGGTGCCTTGAAGGGCGCCCTGGGACGGTAGAAGGGAGAGTTGAGCACGCGGACCTCGAGGTAGCCGCATCGGCACTCACTCACCTCGATCTCGAAGTCCTGGTACTCGACCTCCTGAGCCCTGGTCAGGTCACTCATGATGGAGTCTTCCTTTCTCGACTCGAATTCATCTCGGTTCCGGGGTGCTTGGTCGCCAAGACCCCGGAGGCATAGCTGACAGTTGGTTGCCGCTGGGGGAGATTTGTTCGCCGGCGCCGCGAGTTGAACGGGGAGATGAGCAAGAAAGTTCTAAACAGCCAAAGCGGAACGGCAACCAAGAGAGCGAGGTTGTTCGAAAAGAAATAGCTCTGAAGCTAGCCGGGGATGGCCCGCAGGCTGGTGGCGGTGAGGGTTTCAGGTAAGATGCGAAACCAAGCATGTACGAGTTGGCGATCCGGAAACTTCGGGTCGAGCAGAACCGTTACCTTCTATCGAAGGCGGCCGGCGGAATGGGCCGGGCCGCCGCCAGCCAAGGGTCATGACGCGGGGGAGGGGCTCCAGAGTGCCCAGAGATCAGAGCGCCGATGGATGGAACCTCACCCAAGAGGATTTTCAGCGCATCCATCGGAAGATCTTCGCCACGCTGAAAGGCCTCAGAGCCTCCGACGAGGAAGCCGAAGAGCTAGCCCAAGAAGCCTTCCTCCAGGCCTTTCGGAGCCGCGCCACCTTCCGCGGTCAATCCCAGCTCGACACCTGGATCGTCGGCGTCGCCAAGAAGGTCTGGTTGCAGGCCCGGCGGGACGCGACTCGGAAGAAGCGGGCCAGGCAGGAAGTACCGCTGGAGCCGGATCGAGTCGAGGCGGAGGCCAGCACGTGGGCCGGTGGCTCCGGCACCCCGAGCCCACAGGCGGTGTTCGAGCAGAGGCGACGGCTGGAGAGGGTGAAGCGGGCCTTCCTCGCGCTTCCGCGGGAGCTCCAGCGGCCGCTGAAGCTTTTTCTCGAGGGCAAGACCTACGCGGAGATCGCCGAAGCGCTCAAGGTCAAGACCAGTCAAGTATCCTCGCTCATACACCGGGCACGGCAGAAGCTCCGCCGAGCGGTCGAGGATCGGCCTGCGGACTCCGCGCCCTGAGGAGCAAGGCATGGCTGATTTCAAAGACCGGGACGACGACGTTGGCGGTCTCATCGACCGAGCTGTCCGGGAGCTCATCAGCGAATCGAGGCAGGCTGTGAACCAGCATCCCAGCGTGGATCAGCTCCTGGCATTTCAACAAGGGCAGCTGGCGGACGAAGCGGCGGAGGCCGTCAAGACCCACCTCCTGGCTTGTGACGATTGCGCCGAGGAGCTGGCGGGGCTGGAAGCCTTCGACCATGACCACGACCCGTCCTTCGAGCCGAGCGAGGCGCAAGGTCAGGCCGCCTGGCAGCGCTTTCAGGCGGCGACCGCAGAGCCTGGGGGGGCGGAACCCGGAGCCGCGGTGCAGCGGGCCGGGGAAGCCGATGCTGGGACGCCTCCGGCTCCCTTGCCCTCGTTAGGTTGGTGGCCCCTGGGGGCGGTGGCAGCCTCCATGCTCGTGGTGGGGGCGCTTCTCGGGCTGTGGCTGGCGGGGGCCGGGTTGGGTGGGGGAGGCGTTGAGAAAGGTGCTCGGCAGGCCGGCTCGGATCCCCACCTCGTGGACCTGCTTTCCGAAGAGCAGCTCCAGCTCCGCTCCGCGGCGCCGAGGCTGGTGCTGGAAGTGCCCGCTGAGGCCGATCCCCTCATCGCGCGATTGAATCTTCTCGACCTGACCGCCTTCTCCGGTGGTTATGCGGCGGAGGCTCTCGACTCTCAGGGAAAGAAGGTCTGGAGCAAAAAAGATCTCCGCCGGCAGGACACCGGGACGTTCTTGGTCACCTTGCCACGCGACTCGTTTCCCTCCGGTACCTACCGGCTGCGGCTCCTAGGGCTCGAGGCCGGGGAGGAGCACGAGATCGATATTTTCCCCTTCGAGCTGGTCCGCGGACCGCCCGGTTGATCGCTTCCGATCAGCTTGCATCCGATGCCCTCGCTGACCCCACCGTGATTGCCCGGCAGCATTCTCCCGCCGGACTTCTCGTGCGCGCCTTTTTCTACGCCTGCTTTCTCCTCCTCTTGTTTGCGCCCACGGGATGCCAGACAGGCTCGGCCTCCGAAGCCGAGACCGCCCGCGTGTTGGTCCCGAGGTTCGAAGTTTCCGGTCGCGTCGCCGGTGGTTCTCCGGCTCGATTCCTCTTGCACCTCGAAGCCGGGGAGGCGGCAGTGTTGGAGGTGGGCCAGTCGGAGGTCGATGTCCTGGCCGAGGTGCTCGATCCCGACGGCACCGTCCTGCTGCGCTACGACACGCCGGTGGATCGGGATGCGCCGGAGCGCTTCTGCTGGATTGCCTCCCGCTCAGGAGAGTTCGGTCTACTGATCCATCCTTTCGAAGGAGGCCGGGGACGGTTCACCGTCGAGGTGACCGCACGGCGGCCGGCGACGGAAGAGGACCGGGCCTGCGCGACAGCTTCAGAGGAGCTCATGGAGCTTCTCCCGGCGGTGGCGGCGGAGGCATCCGAGGCTCACGTCGAGCGCTTCGACCAGCTGCAGCGCTTGGCGCAGGAGGCGGGGAGGATCGAGCTGGAGGCTCTGGTTCTGCGGCAAAAGGCCTCGCTCCTCGAAGTGCTGGGGCGCGGCGGCGACGCGGTACGCGCCTATGGGCAAGCCCTGGCACGGGCCGAGGATGCGGGAAGCGCGTTCCTTCAGGGCAGCGTGCTCAACCGCTGGGGATTGGCGCTGAGGAATCAGGGAGACCTGGGGCAGGCGGAGGCGCTGGTTCAGCGGGCTCTCGACCTGGGCCGCGAAACCGGCAATCGCCGCGCCGAGGCCAGCGCCCTCAACAACCTGGCCCTGGTGGACAAGGCCGCGGGGGAAACCCACCGAGCCATCGAACGATACCTGGAGGCCTTGCCCATCTTTCGGGAGATCGGGTTCGAGCCGGGGGAGATCGTCACCCTCACCAATCTGGCGGAGGCCTATGGGCTTCTCGACCAGCATCGAGAGGCGTTGGAGATCCTCGACCAGCTCCTGTTGCTGGCCCGGCGCCGTAGCGACCGCGAGCAGGAAGCGGCCATCCTGGCCTCGCAGGGCTGGATCTACCACCAGCAAAGCCGCCCCCAGCGCGCCTTGCCCCTGCTGGAGGAGGCGCTGGCGATCCACCGCCAACGAGGAGACCGGGATGGCGAGGCAGCCCTGCTGGATCGCCTGGGTACGGTGCACAAGGGCGCTGGCGAGCTCGCCGAGGCGGAGGCGTCCTACCGGGGAGCTTTGGAGCTTTCGCGGGAGTTTGGCAACCCCCAAGAGATCGCCAGCACCACCGTGAACCTGGGCTGCCTCCACCAGCTTCAGGGCCGGCTGGAGGAAGCCCGAGACTGGCTGTTGGACGGCAAGAGTCAGTTTGAAGCTCTGGACGATCCCAAATCCCTGGCCCACGTTCACTACTGCCTGGCCCTGGTGGATCGGGACGCAGAGGACGGCGCTGAAGCCCTCGGCCATGCCCGAGAGGCGGTGGAGACCGTGGACGGCCTGCGGGCGGCGGCCCGCGAGATGGGGGCGCGCTACCGGCCCATCTGGCTCTGGCAGGACTACGCCGAGCTCTACCTGGAGCTCCTCATGCGGCAGGCGGAGGTGACCGGGGATCCAAGCTTCGCCGTTCAGGCCTTCGAGGAAGGGGACGTCATCCGAGCGCGCAATCTCTTCGAGCTGGTCCTGGAGTCGGCGGTGGGCGTCCGGGCGCAGGCGCCCCCCGAACTGCTCCATCGCGAGCGGCGGATTCAGGCCCAGATCAACCAGCTGCAAGGAGCCCGGCGGCGGTTGGAAGAAGAGCAGGCGGTGCCGGGAGAGGTCGCCGAGATCGAGCGGCAGCTGCGGACTTTGAGCCTCGATCTGGAGCGGGCGCGGGCGCAGATCCGGCGAGCGGACCCTCAATTCGCCGAGCTCGCCGATCCGCGGCCGGTGCAATTGAAGGACGTCCAAGCCTTGCTCCCGCCGGGCACGGTGTTGCTGAGCTATGGCCTGGGCCGGGATGCCAGCTATCTCTATGCCGTGGGGCCGAGCTCCTTCGAGACCCGGGCGCTGCTGGGGAGGCAGTCTCTGGAATCCTCCACCGAGGCCCTCTACCGTGGCCTCCAGCGCTTGGCCGGATGGGAGATCCAGCAGCAGCTCCATGCCGAGAGGCTGAGCTCGTGGCTCCTCCCGCCGGACCTCATCCCACTGGGGACCGAGCGGCTGTGGATCGTCGCCGATGGCTTGCTGCACTATCTGCCCTTCGCAGCCCTCCCTTCTCCCAAAGCCCCTGCCGGGACCGGCTCGGATCAGCGGGTGGTCGACGATTTCGAGGTATTGCATCTTCCCTCCGCTTCGGTCCTGGCGGCTCTCCATCGTCGGGACCAGGAGCGGCCCCCGGCTCCGCTGGAAGTCCAGATCTTCGCGGATCCGATCTTTCAGCAGAACGACGAACGGCTCCAGGGCGGATCGAGCGCATCATCGAAGGCTGCGGAGGGCATCGAGGCGCTCCGAGGGATTCGAGCGGAACGGCTGCCCAAGGGGCCGCTGCCTCGGCTTCCCTGGACCGGCGTCGAGGCGGAACGGATCTTGGCGCTAGCCGATCCCGGCATGAGCTCGGCGGCGCTGAGCTTTGAGGCTTCCAAGGACGCCGTGCTAACGGCGCCGCTGGACCAATACCGCATCGTCCACTTCGCTACCCACGCGGTGGTAGATGAAGAGTTCCCGGAGCTCTCCGGCATGGTGCTCTCGCGGGTCGACGTCGCGGGCGCCGAGATCGATGGAGACCTCTATCTTCACGAGATCTTCGACCTTCGCCTCAACGCCCAGCTGGTGACCTTGAGCGGTTGCCAGACGGCCCTCGGCAAACACGTGCGCGGAGACGGCCTGCTCAGCCTCACCCGGGGATTCTTCTACGCCGGCGCCTCCCAGGTACTGGTCAGCCTGTGGCCGGTGCACGACGAGGCCACGGCGGAGCTGATGGGAGAGTTCTACCGCGGTCTGCTGGAGCTCCACGAGCCCCCCTCCGCCGCCCTCCGCCGAGCGCAGCTCCACCTCGCCGCCTCCGAGCAGTGGTCCGCGCCCTTCTACTGGTCCGCGTTCGTGCTGCAGGGAACCGGAACCGCCGAATAGTTCCCGAGTTTTTTCGGTCTCTTCCCCAACAAGACGCCGCAAGTGGCAACCAATGGCTGAAGGGTGGCGAAAGCCGCCACCCGGCGCCCCCGGCCCGGCCGCATTCCATCCCGGCCCCCGCCCGCGCCGCCAAGGTTCCACGACGATGAAGGGAAGGTCCCAGCGATGAAGTTCTCACCCATCCGCACCGTATTCCACCCCGACGGCGACTCCGGCGGCAACGACGCCGGCGGTACCAAGTCCGGCAAGGGCAACGACCTCGACGGTCAGGCCCCCAAGCCGGACGACCAGACCACCAACACCTCCGAGTCCGGCGGTTCGGACACCAAGGTCCCCCAGGATCCGAAGACCGGCGAGATTGAGGCTGTTCCGCCGGGTCTGCCGGACGATCTCTGAGTGAAGTCGGGAGGGGGCCGGGTGGCCTCCTCCCGCGGTTCGGTTGTTTTCTCTCGGGCCGCGCCTTGAGTAAGGGTCTCTGCTATCGAAAAGCTTTTCGGTTCTTGGTCGAAGTTGTTGAGTCGAGTCTGTCCTTGGGCTCGGCTCCTTTTGTGTTGGGGTAAGGCTGGGAGTCGTCACGAGGGTTGTGCCTGCCGGGATTCTAGAGATCGTTGGTGATGGTTCTCCGGCAGCGAAAGGCCAGTGAAGGTATTGCAACAGCGCATTCAGCTGCTCCGCCCAGGGCTGCCCAGATGGGAGTCTTGCCGTGCAGAGAAAAAACTAAGGCATTGCGAAAGTGCGCCGTTGATTCATTTGGTGAGGGCCCGCCACTGGCTGTCCTCTTGCAGTGCGAAAGGCCAATTAGGGCATTGCGACTCTTCGTCTTGGCAGATGATGCCCAGGGTTGTTACAGGTTTCTTGCAGTGCGAAAGGCCAATTATGGCATTGCGCCTCTATGCCAAGGAAGGATATGAGAATGAGCATGGTAGCTTGCAGTGCGAAAGGCCAACTAAGGCATTGCGACTTCTCAGAAAGGGATGTCTGCGTACAACGGCTCTAAGCACCTTGCAGTTCGAAAGGCCAATTAGGGCATTGCGACCTTTCTTTTTACGCTCAACTCGAGCTCGAGATGGAGCCTTGCAGTTCGAAAGGCCAATTAGGGTATTGCGACCGTAAAGAACAAAGAAACAAAGATGCCCTCTTTTTTTAACTTGCAGTGCGAAAGGCCAACTAAGGCATTGCGACTTCTCGGGAGGAACTTCTTGTTGTCCGAACGTGGGGGAAATCGCTTGCAGTGCGAAAGGCCAACTAAGGCATTGGAACCAAGGAATCCTTGCGCGCTCCCGCGCTCTGTTTTGGGGTCTTGCAATGTGAAAGGCCAACGAAGGCATTGCGACCTAACGATACGGAGTTGATTGTTTGGCCCATCAGTCTGCCACTTGCAATGCGACAGGCCAACGAAGGCATTGCGACGAGAACGACCACGTCGTGGGCGCCGTCAGCTCGGCAATTTTGCAGTGGAAAGGCCAACTAAGGCATTGGGACCTTTCTGCCCGCAGTGCGGGCCTTCGATTGCTGCAAGAGCGCTCGCAGTGCGAAAGGCCAATTAAGGCATTGCGACTTCTGGTCCTGGTCCTACTCCTGCTCCTGGCTTCTTGGGGGTCATTTGCAATGCGAAAGGCCAACGAAGGCATTGCGACTCACTCTTCTCGGTTCAGATCCGCTCGATGATGAAGCTCTGCTTCCAATGCGAAAGGCCAACGAAGGCATTGCGACCTGCATGCCGACGGCAATCGGCTTAGGAACAGTTGAGTCTTTAAGTGCGAAAGGGCAACGAAGACATTGCGACATGATGGTTGCCAGCGACCGCCCCAAATGGTCGCTTGCAGTGCGAAAGGCCAACGAAGACATTGCGACTCTCCGCTCTTGCCTGTTCCAGTTAAGCTTTGCCTCGCCTCGCACTGCGAAAGGCCGACGAAGGCAGGGCCATCCGTGGGGTGGGCGGCAGCCCACCAGGGCGGGCGGAGCGTGGGGTAGCGCCCGCGTTCCCGCACCGCGTGGATGCCCGCCTCCGCGGGCATGACGGTGGAGTGGGCTGAAGCGAGGTTGCGGAGTCGGTGGCGGAGGTGGTTTCGGGGCCTCCGCCCGGGGATAAGAACCCCGGGGCTCCTCAAAGTCCGCCGGCTCCGCCGGCTTTGGAACTTGCGCTCGGCGTTGAGTGTGCTCCGCGGTCGCGGGGCCTGGGTGGTGGAGGTGCTTGGGGCGGGGTGGTTCCCACGGTGGACCGTGGGAACGAGGAGGCTGCTCAAGCCGACCAGGTCTCGAAGAGGACTCCAAGAGCTCGGCGCCGTTCAGGCAGGCAAGTGGCCCCCGGTCATCCAACTACCGGAAGTGTGCCTTCTCAACACCTCTCCTGAACCCCCGCAAAGCCCCCACCCCCGTCACCAATCCGTCTCCCCTCCGCCGCCCCCGCCCGCCAGAAGCCCGCAAACGAAATTCCCGGTGGGAGCGGGCGCTCGCAAACGCCCCTGGACGGGGGCTTTCCACGAGGTACACTGCTCTTAGCCAGCCGCTCGAAGTGATCGAGCAACCTCCCTGTTGATCAACCCTTTCTGCCCTGAATAGTGGCGAATCTCTGATTCGGCGACGGTCAGGCGCTATTTAGTGGCGAGTACATGAGGAGACACCACTATGCCGAGTCGAAAGAAGCCCATCGAGATCCTCACGCCAGGTGAAGTCGAGCAGCTCATCGACGCCGCCAGTCGGCGAGGGGCGGCGGGGTTGCGGCAGCGAGGGTTGATTGCGGTGCTCTACTACGGGGGGCTGCGCATTGCCGAGGCCTTGGAGCTCCGGCCGCGGGATCTCGATCTCGGGAGCGGAGCCATCAACGTGCGGGACGGCAAGGGTGGTAAGCAGAGGGTGGCGGCGTTGAATGCGGCTGGGGTGGCCCACGTGGCGCTGTGGCTGGAGAAGCGGCGGCAGCTGGGTATCGGGCCAAGATCGCCGCTCTTCTGCTGTATCAGCCGCGGCAAACGCGGCAAGAAGCTCTGGCCGCAGCAGGTGCGGACCGCCTTGAACCGGCTGGCGGAGCGCGCCGGCATCGACAAGCGGGTGCATCCTCACGGGCTGCGCCACAGCCACGCCCACCACCTCCTGCGCCGCGGCGTCAACGTGCGGGAGATCCAGCTCACCCTCGGGCACTCCGACCTCAACACCACCGCCAGCTACCTCAGCGAGATCGCGCCCCACGAGCGCGTCGACAAGATCCACAGCCTCGCCTGGTAGGGGCTTTCGCCGGAGAGCCTTCCCGCACAGCACTGGCCGCCGCCGGTCATCGTCGGCCTCGGCGGCGGATTCCTAACCCCCTCCCGGGGCTCGGCCGCCTTCGGATGGCTCTTTGCGTGAACCAAGTAATTTCGAGCTGAGAGCGAAAAGATGAGGTTCGATGGCCAGTTCGCAGCGAGATGCTCTGCACCTCGCGAGGCAAGAGAGATTTGACGAGCTGCGGCGGTCGCGAGGTAGAGTGGGGGAGCAACAGGCCGCGAGAACTCGTCGAAAACCTTCCGAGGCCTTGGCTCTACCAAGCCTTGGCTCTACTAAGCGGCCCGACGGGGTGCTGGAACACCCCGCCGGACCTACGACCACAGGAGACTGTAGCTCCCATGGACGCTAGCCAGGATTCTACCTTTACCCGCTATCGCCTGCGCCTCGAACCCGGCGAGCTCCCGGACCTCGAAGGGCTGGAGGAGCGCTACCACAACGCGTCGGAGACGGTGCCGCTGTTGCACTCGATCCTCGAGGCGGAGCCCTTCGAGACCGTCGGCGCGCTCTTCCTGGACCACCGCTTCCGGCCCGCCGGCTACAGCATCCTCTACCGCGGCACCCTGGTGCGCTCGCTCTTCGAGCCGCGGGCCGTGCTGGTGGCGGCGCTCCTGGCCCATGCCTCGGTGGTGGTGCTCTTCCACAACCACCCCTCCGGCAATCCCCATCCCAGCCTGGCCGACATCGAGGCGACCCGCAAGCTCGAGGAGGCGGCGAAGCCTCTCCAGATCGAGGTCTGGGATCACATCGTCCTCGGCGAGGCGCCCCGCTATCAGTCGGTGCGCCGGTGGATCCGCGGCGAGGCCGGGATGATCCCGCCCCTCCGGCCCAGGGCCAAGCCCAAATACCGCCACCCCGAGACCGGCGAGACCTGGGCCGGCCGCGGCAGCATGGCGCGCTGGCTGCGCGAAGCCCTCGAAGCCGGCGCCAGCCTCGAAGATTTCAGGGTCGACTGAAGAATCCCACAGCGCGCTGAGCCCAACGGGTACAGCGCCGCCTCACCAGCACTTCACGAGCAGAAGGGGAGAGAGCTCCGGCGCCGCAAAACGCCGCATTCAGGGCAAGCTCGCGCACACTGAACCCAAATTGAACCCAAATCGGGTCTCAGCGGAGGGTTCGCTAGTCAAGCGAAGACTTCAAGTTATTGATTTGAGGGGATTTAAGCTGGTGGGGCGTGAGGGTCTCGAACCCCCGACCTACTGATTAAAAGTCAGCAGCTCTACCAACTGAGCTAACGCCCCGGAGCTGATTTCTCAGAGCGCGAAGTATAGCCCAGGAGTGGCCGGGAACAAACCGGTGGGGGGCGGCGTGCCGAGGGACTGGGGGTCGGGTAAGCTCGGCCGGAAATTCGTTGGTTCCCCAGCATCTCCAGGAGGCCCCATGCCGCACATCTACGTAGACGCTGACGCCTGCCCGGTCAAGCCCGAGGTGTATCGGGTGGCTGGGCGCTATGGGTTGGAGGTCACGCTGGTGGCGAATTCTTGGATGCGGATTCCTCTCGATCCGAAGATCTCGTTGCAGGTGGTGGAGGATGGGTTGGATGCGGCGGACGATTGGATCGCGGAGCGGGTGGGGGTGGGGGATGTGGTGATCACCGCGGACATTCCGCTGGCGAGCCGCTGCGTCGAGGCCGGCGCCCGGGTGCTGGGTCCGACGGGCAAGCCGTTTACCGAAGAGAATGTCGGTGAGGCGTTGGCTGTGCGGGATCTGCTCACCGACCTGCGTAGCGCCGGCGAGATCACCGGCGGTCCCAAGCCGCTGACCAAACGGGGGCGCTCGCAGTTCTTGCAGCAACTCGACGAGATCGTTCAGGCTATCCGGCGCACCGGTTCCTAGCCCGTTCTCGTCTCCTCTAGAACAATTCTTGTCGGCCGGGCATCACCTCGCGAGAGCCCGCCTGGATGGGTGGTCCCCGGCCGACTGTTGGGGTATTCCTTCATTTGCATGGAGTTGGTAGAAATGAATTGAGACTTTCATTCTCATGATTGGGATCGGGAGGGCCAGCCCGCGGAGGAATCCTGCCAGGAGCTTCCGCTGGAGAGCTTCGCTGCTCCGGCGAGGGAGACGGAGAAAGGAGTCTCAACATGCGTCACGCTTTTATCCTGTGGGCGCTGATCCTGCTCGCAGCATGCTCTCTCAACCAACCTCCCGTCTTCCAAGGAGGCCATTCACCAGGTGCAGTGGAGTGGGACCGCCAGCGGCCTTCGGAGCAGCCTCTCTGCTTGAGCTTTGGAGAGGTTCCTGTGAGGAGCCGCTATGCCATCGGTGAGTCGTTCACCGTCGAGGGCGTGGAGATCACGGTGGAGCCGTTCTACTACCGGGGCGGAGCCTCCACCGCGGGCAAGGCTGCCGTGCTGGACTCCCGGGGACGGCTGCAGGCCGCCCACACCAACCTCCGCTTCGATTTCGGCGGACTCGTCGACCGGGTCGAGGTGTCCTATCTGAACCACGGCGGCGGCACCAATCTGGAGGTCAACGGCGAGCGCCGCCTCGCCCCCCGGCTGCGGGATCTCGCCGGGGAGGAGATCGGCGGAGCGGAGGTGAGCTTCACCTCCTTGGAAACCTATCCGCGGGGAGTCCGAGAAGGCGACGGGGGAATTCTCACCGTCGAGGGCGAGATCACCAGCTTCTCCGTCGGCGGTCAGGAGTTCCCGATCTACTCGGTCTGTCGCTACGGGTCCCCGCGGATTCCGGTGGTGTTCATCCACGGACACACGCGGGGTAGTGAAGAAGCCTGGAAAGCCCCGGGCTCCGATGGAGTGTCCTTCTCGAGGGTGCTCGCCGCCAACCCTCAGCTGCCCATCGATCCCTTCTATCTGGACTTGCCGCTCCATGGACCGGGCAACGGGGACAACCGAGAGCGCAGCATCGAAGATGATGCCGTAGATCTGCGGGTCTTCATCGAGGGCGGCATAGACAGCCACGGCGAGGAACAGGTGGGGATCCTGAACCGCCCGGAGTATGAGGGGGTCGAGTGGGTCGCCATCATCGCGTTCAGCCAGGGAACTCTGAGCAGTCGCTATTACATCAAGCATCACATGGGGGAGGAGCGGGAAGGCGATCTCACGGTTTCTGAGCTGGTGACTCTTGCGGCCCCCAACCACGGGATCTGGAATCAGTGGGCGTGCGGCGGGCGGTATCAGCTGGACCGGGTCCGCCGAGAGTTGTGCGGTGGGCGGACAGCGGTCGTCCCGGAGGACGCTGACGCCCCCTGCGCCCCCTGCGCCCCCTGCGGCAGCTGCCAGCCTCCGGCTTTCTGGATCTCCGATGGGGCCAGCTTCCTGGAACAGCTCAACGGCCACAGCTTCGGGGAGAGTTGTGAGGCGGGATTCGCCTGGCCAAAGGAAGCGCCGTTCAGCCGCTCCTTGGGTGAGAGTGCCGATCAGGGAGTGCTCTACGTCAACCTCTTCGCCGCTGAGCGCGAGGACGAGATCGTGGGCGGTGCCTGGCCACCGGTGGACTGTCTGGGGCGAGGGCTGGCCTGGAATCACGCGCCCGATGCGGAGAACGTGGCGGTGCCGTCGTCGGACAGGGCGACCCACTACGAGTTCACCCAGGAGTGGGCTACCGTCTGTCTCGCTCTGCGGACGGTCGTAGAGCATCAGCCACCGGTCCGGGAGCTCACCAACGTTGCCCTGGCGGACATCGAAGCCGTGGCCTGCGAAGGACTGACCAGGCCTTCGTCCTGAAGTCGGATTGCCCCTCAAAGAACAACGATCGAGGATGCAGGTCCTCAAGGAGGTCATGATGCGTATTCAGAGAAATTCTCTGTCTCTCGCGGTGATTGTGCTTTGGGCCCTTCCCGGCTGGGCGATGGAACCAGACCTACAAGCTGTGCCCAGTCCGTTCGGTCCAGATACCGCTACCTTGGACCCAATCTCCGGGCTCTATTGGCTCGACGTTCCCCTGTCCACGACATACTCCTACGACGGGATCGAGGCGGAGCTCCAAGCCGGAGGCCTGTTCGAGGGCTTCCGGCTCGCCACCAGCGAGGAGCTGCGCGAGCTCTGGGAGCATGCCGGCATCGACACCGGGGCCATCGGCCGCTTCGTTCCGCAGAACCTCGCGCCGATTCTGGATCTGATGGAGCTGGTGGGGGTGACTGGAGACAAGGGCAACCTGGGCGGAGGGAATTTCTTCGTCTATACCAACGGCTATCTCGATGGCAAGCGGGGCGACGGCTGGGTGACCGTGGGGGGCCTTGGCGCCGACCCGGAACCCACCGCAACTGGACGAGTCAGCTTCGGGACCGTTCCCAGCGACAACGAGAGTGATTGCCATGGCTCCTGGCTGGTGACGAACACACTGTCCGTCGCGAAGGAAGAGCCCATGGCTCCCAAACCCTTCCAGGTGATGCGGACCTTCCGCTTCGGTGACGGCTCCTTCGACGAGGACAAAACCGGCGGTGTCCTGTTCCGGGTGCCGAAAGACAAGAGGCTATTGGTCGAGTACACGTCCTTCGATGCGGCCTTGGCCACCGGCGACCACTTTCTGTCGGTGGAGCTCAACGGAGGCTTGAATCTCGCGGACAAGGGCCTGGGAGCGTCCCATGTCTTGATTCCGGTCGCCATCGGGAGTTTTCCCAGTCAAGACATCTTCTACGCCTCCCAGCTGATGAAGATGTTCGTCGAGCCGGGCTCCAACCTCGGATTCTCCGCTTGGCGGTCCAGTACCACCCATCCCCGACTCACCTTCATCCACGTCACGGTCACCGGCTGGCTGCTGGATCCCTCTGCCGCCGGCGTCGGGATGGAGTGATCCGATGCCGCTTCCTTCGACATCTCGACGAGACCGTCCACGCCGTCCGGCGCACCGGCTCCTGAAACCGTCCACGTGCGTAACATTCTGCGCCGACGAGGCGTAGTCCGGGGTACGAGCCTGGTTAAGAGCCCGAGGCGGCGGCAGCGCGCTGCATTGCCTCTGGATTCTTCGGCAGCCAGGAAGATTTCGAATGAGCTCAGCTCGGGTAGCGGCGGCTGACTGCCGGGGGCCGCGGGCTGATGGAACGGAGGGGTCCATGGAAAGTTCGAGCTCGCAAGCAGCGTCCGTCGATTCCACCACCGGCAGGCGACCACTACGCCTATGGCCGGGGGTGGTCATCGTTGCGGTGCAGTGGTTGCTGCGCTTCGTGGTGCCGGTGTTGTTTCCTTCCGCCGTTGCGGTGGCGGTCTTCGG
>JAXHTF010000170.1 GCA_034211275.1 Acidobacteriota bacterium | reverse complement strand
CGAGAGCGCTCCCGAGGCGGAAGCCGCAAGCGGCGAAGAAGCCGAGAAGGCTGCCGGTGCAGAAGCCCAGGCTGACGAGGCCAAGGCTGAAGAGGCCGCCGGTGAAGAAGCCGCTGACGACGAAGCCAAAGATGCCGACAAGGCCGAGGCGAAGGCCGCGGCTGACGATAGTGACCAGTCGGAGGCCCAGGCCGCCGGCGGTGACGACAAGGGGGACGACGACCAGCCGCCCCCCATCGATCTCGACAGTCTGGGTCCGGACGACGAGCTGGAGTTCGAGGACTTCGCCCGTCTCATCGACGAGAGCATGCACAACCTGGTGGAAGGTGAGATCGTCACCGGCCGGGTGATCAACATCACCGACGACGCGGTGGTGGTGGATGTCGGATACAAGTCGGAAGGCTTGATCCCCATCCACGAGTTCCGCCGTCACGACGGCGAGGTCACCGTCGAGCTCGGAGACGAGGTCGAGGTGCTGCTGGAGAAGACCGAGGACCAGGAAGGCCACGTGCTGCTATCGCGCCAGAAGGCCGAGCGCATGCGCCGCTGGAACGAGGTCGAGAAAGCCTACAAGGACAACGCCATCATCCAGGGCCGGGTCATCGACCGCATCAAGGGCGGCCTGACCGTGGACGTGGGGCTGCGCGCCTTCCTGCCGGGCTCGCTGGTGGACATCAAGCCGGTGAAGAACCTGGAGCAGATGCGCGGCCGGGAGCTGGAGTTCAAGGTCATCAGCCTCGATCGCCGGCGCAACAACATCGTGCTGTCCCGCAAGGCCGTGCTGGAGAAGGAATTCGCCAAGAAGAAGGCGGAGACCCTCAAGAAGCTGGTGGAAGGTGCCCGCATCGAGGGCGTGGTCAAGAACATCACCGACTACGGGGTGTTCATCGACCTCGGCGGCATCGACGGCCTGCTGCACATCACCGACATCTCCTGGGGCCGGGTCAACCACCCCTCCGAGCACTTCAGCGTCGGCGACGAAGTCGAGATCGTGGTGCTCAAATTCGATCCCGAGACCGAGCGCGTCTCCCTGGGCTACAAGCAGAAGTCCGAGGATCCGTGGAACCTGGTGGACAAGAAGTACCCCATCGGCTCCCGGGTCGACGGTCGTGTCGTCAGCCTGGTGGACTACGGTGCCTTCGTCGAGATCGAGGAAGGCGTCGAGGGTCTGATCCACGTCAGCGAGATGTCGTGGACCAAGAAGGTGGTCAACCCCTCCAAGATCCTCAGCGTCGGCGACGAGGTCCAGGCCATCGTCTCCGAGCTGGACATGGGGCAGCGCCGCATCAGCCTCTCCCTGCGCCAGACCGAGCGCAATCCCTGGGAGGAGCTGGCGGACACCTTCCCCGAGGGCTCGATCATCGAGGGCAAGGTGCGCAACCTCACCGATTTCGGCGCCTTCGTCGAGATCACCGAGGGCATCGACGGCCTGATCCACGTCTCCGACATGAGCTGGACCAAGCGGGTCAAGCATCCGTCGGAGGTGCTCAAGAAGGGTGAGACGGTCAAGGCCCGGATCACCAACATCGACACCCAGAACCAGCGTATCTCCCTGTCTATCAAGGAGTTCCGGCCCAACGAGTGGCAGGACTTCGTGGACAGCCACCACGTCGGGGACATCGTCGAGGGCCGGGTGGTGAACACCACCGACTTCGGTCTCTTCGTCGACATCTACGAGGGTCTGGAGGGCCTGGTCCACATCAGCGAGACCGACGTCAACGTCGCCAAGCTGGAAGATTACTTCCGGGTCGGCGATTGGGTCCGCGCCCGTATTCTGCGCATCGAGGAGACCGAGAAGAAGGTCGGCCTGACCATGCGCGGCGTACCCCAGCCCACCCCCGAAGAGATCGAGGAGCTGGAGGCCGCGGACAAGGACGAGGACGAGGAGAGCGACGAGGCCGCTGCCGAGGAGACCACCGAGGCTGCTGCCGAGGAAGACTCCGACGCCGCCGAGGAGAGCTCCGACGAGGCTGAAGAAGCCGCCGCCGAGGACGCTTCTGAGGAGGCCACCGCGGAGGAGACCACCGAGGCCGCTGCCGAGGAGAGCTCCGACGATGCCGAAGCTTCCGACGCCGAGGCCAGTGAGTCTGCCGAAGAGTCCACCGATGAGGACTCCGACGAGGGCGAGGCGAAGGCCGAAGAGGCCGAAGCCGCCGCCGAGGACGCTTCCGACGACTCCGAGGGCGGCTCTTCTGAAGAAAGTGGTGAAGCCGCTGCCGAGGAGGAGAAAGAGGCGGCCAGCTGATCTGCCGGCCCCGGGAGCGGTGCTCGCCGCTTCCGGGGCCTTCTTATATTGCCAACACTTCACGCCCCAAAGGGGGAGCGACGATGCCGACGCAAGGGGGAATGACCAAGGCCGAGCTGGTCGACGAGGTTGCCAAGTCGACTCAACTCACCAAGAAACACGCTGAGATCATCGTCAATACGGTCTTCGACAGCATTGTCCAATCCCTGCGGGATGGCGAGAAGATCGAGCTGCGGGGCTTCGGCAGTTTCCGCATTCGTCGCCGGGGAGCGCGTATCGGGCGCAATCCCAAAACCGGTGACCGGGTGGAAGTTCCGCCCAAGCGCATTCCCTACTTCAAGCCCGGCAAAGAGCTGCGCGAGCTGCTCAATCAATAAGCGGCCATCGCTTACTAGCCCGGGAGTCCGGTAGCTAGCAGCTCGCCGTTGGCGGGGGCTTTCTCTTCGACTACACACCACGGTGCCCCGGGATCGATCCGCCTGTTGCTCAACAGCATCGGTGACGGGCATTTCTTAGGGGAGTGAGCCACGGTGGCCAGGACTTCGACATCAACGACCGACGGTTCCGGCTCCGAGGAGAGCAGCTCCCCGGCAGCCGAGGCGCGTCCATCCAGCACCGAGAATCCGGCCCAGCCCCCAACCCGGGAGCCGATGGGCAGTCCTTGGATCGCCGCCGGTCTCGCCTGGCTATGCCCCGGGGCCGGACACTTCTATCTTCGACGCTGGGGACGAGGAGTGTTCTTTCTGGTGGTGATCTTCGCCGCCATCTACGTCGGTTGGCGGATCCAGGGCGGTTTGCCCCAGGGGGGAGCAGCACCGCTGGAACGGCTGGCCACTCTCGGCGCCATGGGGATGGGACTGCCCTATTTCATCCTGCGCTTCGGCCTGGAATACGCCGGCGACCTGACGCGGCCGGCCTTCGAGTACGGAGGAGCCTTCCTTCTGGGAGCCGGGCTGATGAACCTCCTGCTGGTGCTCGACGCCTGGGATATCGCCACCGGCCGCAAACCATGATCCTGCGACTGCAGACTTCCGCCCACCCGGCACCGGCCGCCCACTCCGGGAGCTCCCGTGCTCGATAGCCATTTCGGCCTGATGGTGCTCTACGCACTCTTGGTCTCGCTCTTCTTCGCCGGCCTCTGGCGCTACGAATGGCGCGGCCGGATCAAGCTCTTCCTACAGATTTTCCTCGGCCTGCTGGGCGGCGGCCTGCTGCTGGCCTTCTTGATGTTTCCGTTCCCCGCCCAACCCCCGGCTTCCTTCCCATGATTGCTAGCGCTGCCGCCAGGCTCCGGAGACGTCAGCCTTGAGCCGCGACGACCTGCTGCTGGTGGCGGGGGAGGCTTCCGGAGACCTCCACGCTGCCCGTCTGCTCACCGAGATCCGCCGTCTGCGGCCGCAGGTTCGGGCCTTCGGTTTCGGCGGGGGAGAGGTCCGCGCCGCGGGCCTGGAGGCGGTGTCCGACGAGGACATCGCGGTGGTAGGCATCGTCGAGGTGCTCAAGGTTTTGAAGAAGGCGAAGCAGGTCTTTCGCCAGATTCTCGAAGAGGTCGATCGCCGCCGGCCGGCGGTGGCGGTGCTGGTGGATTTCCCCGAGTTCAACCTCCGCCTGGCCAAGGAGCTCAGCGCTCGCGGGGTGAAGGTGGTCTACTACATCAGTCCTCAGATTTGGGCCTGGCGCCGGGGCCGGGTGCGCCAGATCGCCCAGCGGGTAGATCGCATGCTGGTGCTCTTCCCCTTCGAGCTGGACTTCTACCGCGGCCATGGCGTCGACGCTCGCCACGTGGGGCATCCGCTGGTGGACGAAGTACCGGAGCTGGCGCAGGCTTGGGAAGAGAGCTCAGAGTCGCAGCCGAAAGTGCCGGAGGAGGCCCCCTATCGCCTGGCCTTGCTGCCGGGATCCCGTCCCGGCGAGGTCGCTTCGCTGCTTCCGGCGATGCTCGAGGCTGCGGAGCTCATGGCCCGGGAAGTTCCCCTCTTCGTCCGCCTGGTGCGGGCCCCCACGATTTCCGAAGAGCTGGTGCGGCCGATCCTTGAGCGCTCCAAAGTGCCGGTGGAGGTGGTCGGCGGAGCCGGGTCCGGGGGCGCCCAGGACTCCGGAAAGGCCCAGCACGGCCGCTTCGATGCGGTGGCGGATAGTCACCTGGCGTTCTGCGCCTCGGGTACGGCGACCCTGGAGACGGGACTGCTGCGCACCCCCCTCATCGTTCTCTACCGCTTGTCTCTGGGCTCCTACCTGCTAGCGAAGATGCTGGTGCGGCTGCCGTTCTTCAGCTTGGTGAATCTGGTGCTGGAGCGCCGGGTGGTGCCGGAGCTGCTGCAGCATCAGGCATCCCCGGAGGGCGCCGCCCGGGAGGCGTTGGCTCTGCTGCGGGACCGCCGGGCGGTGGATGAGATGCGCCGCGGACTGACGGAGCTGCGGCCCCGGCTCGGCGAGAGGGGCGCCAGCTCCCGGGCAGCACGGGCGGTGTTGGAAATGGTAGAGGGCGGGGCGACGGAGAACGGCTCGACCTTGGCTGGACGAGCTCAGGAGCCCGAGCCCGTAAAGACCGCGGCGTCGGAGGATGCCTCGTGAAGCTGCTGCGCTTCTTCTGGCCTCATCTACGGCGCTACGTGCCATGGGCGGTGACGGCGTTCTTGGCGGTGCTGCTCTTCGCCGCCACCACCGCTGGCATGATCTCCCTCATCGAGCCGATCTTCAGCGAGGTTCTGCTGGCGGGGGACGAAACCCCATCGGCCTTGGGCTTCTTGGGCGGTGACTCCGACGACGAAGGAGCGGCCACTGGGGATTCGGCCAGCGATTCCGCCGAGGCCGCATCCTCTGAAGACGCGGTCGAGGAGCCGGTGCCCATCTGGGAGGAGTGGGCCGAGAGCCTCGACCTCGAGGGCCATCTCACCGCCGCCTACGAGGGCCTGAAGCGTAGATTCGGCATCGATGCCCAGTCGGTGGTGTACTTCCTGCCCCTGCTCTTCGTGCTGATCTACGCCATTCGCAGTCTCGCTTCTTTCGTCAGTGGCTACTCCTTCCAGCGGGTGGGGCTGGGGGTAACCACCGACATCCGCAATCAGCTCTACGGCAAGCTGCTCCAGCAGTCCAGCCGCTTCCACGCCGAGCATTCCTCCGGTGAGCTGGTGAGCCGGGTGGTCAACGACGTCACCATGATGCAGGTGGCGGTGTCCAATCGTCTGCTGGACTTTTTCCAGCAGAGCGCGACCCTGCTCACCATGTTGGTGATGCTGCTCTCCATCCACTTCAAGCTGGCGGTGATCTGCCTGGTGGTGACGCCGGTGATCCTGTACCCCATCGTGCGCTTCGGCAAGGGCATCCGAGGCACCAGCCACCGCAGTCAGGAGCGCATGGCAGACCTGGCCCAGCTGCTGGCGGAGGGTATTCGCGGCCACCGGGTGGTCAAGGCCTTCGGCATGGAGGACTTCGAGCTGGCGCGCTTCTCCCGCGCGACCCACCGCCACCTGCGCGTCAATCTGCGGGCCCAGGTGCTGTCCAACCTGTCGAGCCCGGTGATCGAGACCATGGCGGCCCTGGGCTCGGCGGCGCTGCTCATCTACGCCGGCCAGAGCATCCGCGCCGGCGAGCTCAGCGTCAGCGTGCTGGTGCAATTCCTCACCACGCTGCTGCTCATGTACGACCCCATCCGGCGCCTCAACAAGGTCAATCTGATGCTCCAGGAGGCCCTGGCGGCGGCCCATCGGGTGGCGGATCTCATGCTCTTGCCCAACGACATCGAGGACAATCCCGACGGCCCCCGGGTGGAGACGGTGGAGCAGGGGGTGGAGTTCGAGGATGTGACCTTCGGTTACGACCATCGCCGGGTGCTCAAGGAGATCCAGCTGTCGGTACCGAAGGGGAAGATGGTGGCGTTGGTGGGTTCCTCCGGTGCCGGCAAGTCGACCCTGGTGAACCTGCTGCCGCGCTTTTTCGATCCCGACAGCGGTCGGGTGACGGTGGACGGCGTCGACATCAAGGAGATGCCCCTGGCGAGCCTGCGAGCCCTCATCGGCATCGTCACCCAGGATACGGTCCTCTTCGACGACACGGTGCGCAACAACATCGCCTACGGGCGCTCCGACCTGCCCCTGGAGCGGGTACAGGAGGCAGCCCAGGCGGCCTACGCCGACGACTTCATCCAGCAGCTGCCGGAGGGCTACGACACTTTCATCGGCGAGGGGGGGCTGCGCCTCTCCGGCGGACAGCGTCAGCGCCTGGCCATCGCCCGGGCACTGCTCAAGGACGCTCCCATCCTGATTCTCGACGAGGCTACCTCGCACCTCGACTCGGAGTCGGAAGCGCTGGTGCAAAAGGCCCTCTACAATCTCACCGAAGGTCGTACGACCCTGGTCATTGCCCACCGCCTCTCGACGGTGGTGAAGGCGGACCGCATCGTGGTGATGGTGGACGGGCGGGTGGAGGAGCAGGGCACCCACGACGAGCTGCTGGAGCACAACGGCACCTACCGGCGGCTCTACGATCTGCAATTCGATGCCTGACCACGGGCACACCGAGGGATGACGAGACGGAGCATCAGGCCATGAGCTTTGAGCAAAAGCAGCAGGACCAGCAAGGGGAGCATCCATGCGCAGCATGACCGGCTTCGGACAGGCCTCGGGGGAAGCGGACGGCTGGGCCGTGACCGTCGCTCTGCGCGGGGTCAACAATCGCTTCCTGGACCTGCGCATTCGCCTCGAGGAAGCCCAGGCGAGCAGCGAAGGGGCGTTGCGCAAGGCCCTCGGCGAGGAGCTCCACCGGGGCCGAGTAGAGGTGCGGGTGGACGTGCGGGAGCTGGGGCAGCGGCAGGTGCAGGTGCAGATCGACCGTCCCACCCTCCACACCATCCACGCGGCGCTCCACGGCCTGGCCCAGGAGGGCCTGATCACCGGCGAGCTCGACGCCGGTGACCTGCTGCACATGCCGGATGTCTTTCGGGTGGTCACCGAAACCAGCTCCTGGGACGAGAAGGGACAGGAGCTGCTCCTGGAGGTAGCGGCGCAGGCTTTGGAGCAGATGGTCACCGCCCGGCGCACCGAGGGAGAGCAGCTGCATCGCCTCCTCGGGGGCTTTGTGGATCAGCTGCAGCGGTTGGCTCAAGATCTGGAACGACAGCGGGAGACGGCGGTGGTGGAGATCCGCGCGTCGCTGGAGCAGCGGCTGGAGGCCCTGCTGGGGGACCGCGGTCTCGATCCGCTCCGGCTAGAGCAGGAGGTGGCGGTGCTGGTGGACCGCTCGGACGTGCGCGAGGAGCTCGACCGGCTGGTTTCTCACCTCGAGCATTTCCGCGAGGTGGCGTCGGAGCAAGGGAGCATCGGCAAGCGCCTCGATTTCCTGACCCAGGAAATCCTTCGGGAGCTCAACACCTTGGGCTCGAAATGCCGTCATACCGAGATGATCCGCAGCGTGTTGGAGGCCAAGACGGTGTGCGAGCAGCTTCGGGAGCAGGTGCAGAATGTCGAGTGAGCGCGGCGAGCTATTCATCGTCTCCGCTCCCTCCGGCACCGGCAAGACGACGGTGATTCGGCGGCTGTTGGCCAGCGGCTGGATTCCCCCGGGGAGCCTGCAGTTCTCCATCAGCCACACCACCCGCCAGCCGCGCAGCGGCGAAGCGGACGGCAAGGATTATCTCTTCGTCGAGCCGGCGGAGTTCCAGCAGATGATCGACGAGGGGCGCTTCCTCGAGTGGGCGGAGGTCTACGGCAACCGCTACGGCACTTCCCGGGAGGAGGTGGAGCGGCGGTTGAAGAACGGCGTCGACGTGCTGCTGGAGATCGATGTCCAGGGCGCCGAGCAGGTGATGGCGCAGATGCCCGGTGCCCACGGGGTGCTCATCGTACCGCCGAGCTATGAGGAACTGGAACGCCGTCTGCGCGGACGGGGTAGCGACGAGCCCGGAGCGATCAACCGCCGACTGCGCGTATCCTCCTCAGAAATCGCATGTTACGAGGCCTACGACTATGTTATTATCAACCGCGATGCGGAGCGTGCGGCGCAGGCGATCGCTTCCATTATCTTGGAAAAGCGCCACCGCCGGCAGCGCATGAACAGCGAGATTCAAGCCATCCTCAAGGACTTCTCCAGCATCTCACCTTGAGCCGGCAGGCGCCGATGCGCGGGATCATCTCCCGCGGCAAACCGTTGCCGGCTCGCCGACTCACCGACCACAGGAGCTCTTCCAACGATGCACCGTTTCCCCGACAAGATCGATAGCAAGTTCCGCTACATCCTGGTGGCCGCCGTCCGCGCCGAGCAGATCATGCGCGGCGCGCCCACCAAGGTCGAGCAGGGGGCCGACAAGGCTTCCCGGGTCGCCATGCGCGAGGTCAGCCAGGACCTGGTGGCCTGGGAGCTGGGCCAGCCCGCCGAGCCCGAGCCGGAGCCGGTGGAGGAGGTTGCGGAAGAGCCCGAAGAAGAGGTCAACTGACCCATCCCGAGGAGCCTGGAGTGAGCACCGGGATTCGCGTTCTGCTGGGCGTCAGCGGCGGCATCGCCGCCTACAAGGCAGCGCTTCTGGTGCGCGCTCTCACCAGCGCCGGTCACTCCGTACGCTGCGCCCTCACCCGCTCCGCCGAGGCCTTCGTCAGCCCTCTGACCCTCGAAGTGCTGACGGGCCAACCGGTCTACCGTCAGGAGTATCTGACCCCCACCGACAGCGGTGAGGAGCTGCACATCACCGCCGCCCAATGGGCGCAGGTGCTCTGTCTCTACCCCGCCACCGCCAACCTCCTGGGCAAGCTCGCTCATGGTCTGGCGGACGATTTCCTCACCACCACCGCCCTGGCCTTCACAGGCCCGGTGGTGGTAGCCCCCGCCATGCACAGCGATATGTGGACTCAGCCGGCGGTGCAGCACAACGTAGAGCTGCTCGACGGTCGCGGCGTGGTACGGGTCGGTCCGGTGGTGGGCCCACTGGCCAACGGCGCCACCGGCATGGGCCGGCTGGCGGAGCCGGAAGCGGTGGCAGAGGCGGTGACTGAGGCGGCGGAGAAGGCCGGGCATGAAGAGCGAAGGCAATCGGAACCGCCGACGCCTTCCGGCAGCCCGCAGGACGGCGAGACCCTGCTCCGGCACAGGGTCCTCCTGGGGCGCAAGATGGTCGTCACCGCCGGCCCCACCCACGAGCCGGTGGATCCGGTGCGTTTCCTGGGCAACCGCTCCAGCGGCAAGATGGGCTTTGCCATCGCCGCCGCGGCGGCCCGCCAGGGCGCCGAGGTGATCCTCATCGCCGGACCGGTGCAGCTACCGACTCCCAGCGGGGTTCGGAGGGTGGACGTCACCACGGCCCTCGAGATGGACGCCGCGGTGGCCTCCGAGGTCGGCGCGGCGGACGTGGTGGTGATGACCGCTGCGGTGGCGGACTTCCGCCCCCGGCAAGCCTCCGCCACCAAGATCAAGAAGGGCGAGGGCGTGCCGGAGATCCCCCTCACCCGCAATCCGGACATCCTGAAGGGGCTGGCGGAGAAGGCACCCCAGGCTCTGCGCATCGGTTTCGCCGCCGAGACCGGGGATCCGGAGGTGGAGGCCCGGGCCAAGCTTCAGCGCAAGGGGGCCCACTGGATCGTCGGCAACGATGTTTCGCGCTCGGATATCGGGTTCGGCGGTGAGCACAACGAGGTCACGGTCTATCGTCGGGAAGGGGAGCCCACCTTCCTCTCCCGCCGTCCCAAGGATCAGATTGCCGAAGCGTTGGTGGAGCTCGTTGGGGAGCATTTCGCATCCCAGAAGACGGGCTCCCAGAAGACGGACTCCCTAGAGACAGAATCGAGCCGGGCCCCAGCGGCCGAGGCAGAGCTGGATGAGCGCCAAGAAGTCCTCACCTGACGCCGGTCCCGGGACTCCTCCCGGCTCCGAGGCCGGCACCGACGATCTCGACCCCCTGCTCCAATACCTGGGCGACGTCGGCTACGGCGAGCTCTATTTGCAGTCCCGGGAGTCGGCAGTAGCGCGCCCAACCGCCGGCGAGGCCTCGAGCGCCCCCGCGCACCGGCAGGGTTCCGGACAAGCTGCTCGGAAGGAGACTGGACCGTCCACCGGCCAGCCTGGGCAGACGGGGCAGAGCAGCCAGAGCGGACAGGCCGGGCAGCTCGAGCAGGCTGCGCCTCCCGCCTCTCCCACAGATTCTTCTGCTAGCTCTTCGAGTGAGCCTCCTGCCGAAGCCCCGACTGCCGAAGCGGGAGAGGCCGCTGACTCCGGAGATCCCGTGGAACGGCTCCGCATCCTCGCTCAGGAGGCTTCCACCTGCACCCGCTGTGGCCTCGCCGAGGGTCGTACCCACGTGGTCTTCGGCACCGGGGATCCCCAGGCCCAGCTGATGTTCATCGGAGAGGGGCCCGGTTACCACGAGGACCAACAAGGTGAGCCCTTCGTGGGAGCAGCGGGCCAGTTGCTCAACCGCATCATCCAGGCCATCGAGCTGCGCCGGGAGCAGGTCTACATCGCCAACATCGTCAAATGCCGGCCGCCGCGCAATCGCGACCCCAAGCCCGACGAGGTCTCGGCTTGCATCGGCTACTTGGAGCAGCAGATTCGGCTCATCCGGCCGAAGGTCATCGTCGCCCTGGGACGGGTGGCGGCCCAGACGCTGCTGGGCACCGACCTGTCCCTGGGACGGATGCGGGGCCAGTGGTTCGACTATTTGGGCTGCCAGCTGCGGGTGACCTACCACCCGGCGGCGTTGCTGCGCAATCAAAGCCTCAAGCGACCCACCTGGGAGGATATGCAGGTGGTGCAGACCCGGCTGCGGGAGTCGTGAGCCAACCCGAGACCCCTGGAAAGTCAGGCGGCGAGGGGCCTTCGCCCCAGAGCCGAACCGAAGCGGCTCTACCGTGGCCGCAACGATACGTAGAGCGTCTCCGCCGGCGGTTGGAGGCCGCAGAAGGGCCGGTGATTCGCCTGCGGGCGTGGCCCGGTGCCGGTCGCCGGCTGGTGCTGCGGGAGCTGGCACGGGGGGTGGGCTACCAAGTGCCGCCGACGGTACTGGCGGATGGTCCAGCCCTGGCTCGCAGTCTCGAGCAGGCGCGGGCAGCGGGAGCTCGCTTCCTCGTCTGTCGCCGGCCGCCGAGCACCGTCTCCCCCCGGGCCCTCGATCATCTGCCGTTGGGCTTGCCACTGCTCCTGCCGGTTCCGATGGATCCGCCGATCTCCGAGACGCCCTCGGGGGTCTCGATGGAAGGCGAGGCGGTGCACCCGGCGGAGTGGTTGCTGGAGGCCGAGGAGGTGGCGGACCTCTGGCAGGCGGTGGCGGGGACCAACCTCGATCTGGCCACCGCGGAGACCTGGCGTGCCGCCACGGACGGCTGGTATCTGCCCCTGCGTCTGGCCGCCGAAGCCTTCAGTACCGCCCGCAGCGCTAAGCACTCCGGGCCGGCCCCGGTCTCTTCGGAGCTGGTTCGGCTACCGGCGCTGGATGCCTTCCTCAGCTATGACGTATTGGGCCCGTCGTTGGAGGCTTCGGCGGGGGAGGCGGGTTCTGCCCTCGGCTGGTCACCCGAGGATCCGCGGCTAGAAGGCTTTCGGCTCCTGGATCGGGAGAGCGGCGCCAAGCGTCTACCGGTGCTGCTTCGAGCGTTCCTGGAACGGTCCCAGGACTCGTCGCCGCCCGGCGGGGCGCCGGATTCTGAAGGCGCCGTTTCGCCGGCTTCGGCGACGCGCCCCATCCCATCGCCGGCAACGACAGTCGCGCCCGTCGGAGCGGTGGCCGCTGCCGGCGAAAGCAGCGAACCGCTCTACCAGGTCTTCTTATTCGGCGATGCCCAGGTCCTGCTGAGCCCGCCCCAGGGAGAACCAAGGGAGGTTTCCTGGACCCTCAACCGCGGGCTCAGCCTCTTCGCTTACCTGGCTTCGACACCGGGGCGGCGCGCGGGCAAGGAAGAGCTCACCGAAGCTCTCTTCGCCGGCGAGGGCTCCGAGGCCATCCGGCGCAATTTCCATCCCACCCTCAGCTATCTGCGCCGGGATCTAGGCGGGGGGCGAGACTCCTCGCTCAAGCCGGTGGTCTACCGCAGCGGCGGCTACGAGCTCAACCCGGACTATCGTTGGCGCATTGATCTGGACGCCTTCGAGGCTCACCGGGAGGCGGGCATCGAGCTGCGACGGGCCGGTGATCCCACAGGTGCCGCCGAGCATTTCGCGGCGGCCTGGCGCTTCTATCGCGGCGTGTTTCTCCAGGGTGTGTACGATCCCTGGGCGGCCCGGCGACGGGAGGAACTCTATCGGGCCTACCTGATCCTGCTGCGGGATGTGGGAGAGGTGCGCTCGGAGCTGGGGGACCTGGAACGAGCCCTGGATGCTTATCGGGCCGTGCTCATCGAGGATCCCCTGGAGGAGGCCGTGCAGACCGAGGTCATGCGCATCTACGCCGCCCAGGGCCGCCGAGACCTGGTGCGCCGCCAATACGACCGGCTGAGCGTTCTGCTCCTGGACGAGCTCGGGGTCGAGCCGCTGCCCGAGACCACCGCCGTCTATCACCGGCTAATGGCTTGACGGGGCATGGTGACGGGGATCAGCTCTTGCTCTTGTCTCGTCGCTTGCTCCTGGACCCGGCCATGATCGCCCCCACCGGTCTCCAGCTGGGAATCTGATCCGCCAGCACTTTGATCATGGTGAGAAGAGGGATGGCGATGAGGGCGCCGGTAATACCCCACATCCAGCCCCAGAGGAGAAGCCATAGAAAGACGATGAGGGGGTTCAGGGAGAAACGGCTGCCAACGGTCACTGGGGTGATCAACATGCCTTCCAGCGTGGTCAGGAGGGCATAGAGGCCCGGGGCCAGCAGGGCTCGGGACAGAGGCTCGACACTGGTGTAGGCCACCAGGGCGATGATGGCCACGCCCACCGCGGCCCCCACATAGGGAACGAAGTTGAGCAGCGCCGCCATGGTGCCCCACAGCCACGGGCTGGGGAGCCCGACTCCGTAGGCCACCACTCCCACCAATACCCCCAGACAGGCGTTGATCGCCGAAATGGTCAGCAGATAGGTGGAGATGTCCTGCTCGATGCCGTTGGCGATGAGCTTGGCCCGCCGCCGACTGTGTGGCCGTGCCAGCTGCTGGATGCTGCGTTGCACGATATCGTCGCCGAAGACCAGCAGCAGGTAGAGAATGAAGAGCACCAGCAGCAGATTGCTGGCGAGCAGCCGCAGCCGACGGAAGACGGTTTGACCGGCGGATTCCTCCCGCACCTTTACCGTCTGGTCCTTGCTGCCCTGGTCCATGTCCACCATGTCCTGGACCTGCTCGGCGGCTCGGCCCATATCTTCCACCGGCTTGCGCAGCTCCCGCAGGTCCCGCTCCAGCTGGTTGGCGGTGCGGGGCAGGCGTTGCATCCACCGGTTGGCGGGCTCGGTGAGCTGGGCCAGGCCCACCACGAGGAGACAGCCGATGGCGGCAAGGGCCACCGCGGCTCCCACGGACCGTGGGATCTTGAGCTTCTCGAGCCAGCCCACCGGACCTCGCAGCAGGAAGTTGAGCAACACCGCCAAGAAGATCGGCCTCAGCAGCTCCTGCATGAAGTAGATGAGGGTGAAGCCGAGAACCACGGTGAACAGGAGCAGCGGTCCGCGAAGGGGATGATTCATCTGCGGAGCAGGATCGGGGGAGCTCGTCGGCGGGTGGCTGTCGCGATCAGGCTCTTGAGCCATGGGGGGCCCTCTTCGGCAAGGGATGGATGGACCGGGGGGAAGGGACTCGGATGAAGCGGCTTCCCAGCCCGGTGCCGGACTGCGCGAAGCGTATCAGGGCGGAGATGGAAAAAGGGCGAGGAGCGCCCTCGGAGTGGTGGCGCGATGCAACTCGGGAAACCACCGGGGGAAGCGTGCCTTTACCCGCCGAGGGCTTTGGGGGAGAATGGCGGGGCTCCTGCGGTGGCACGCCGGGTCGCTGCCGCAAAGCTCTCTGAAACGCACTTCTCCTCGCTGCACCCATGCCCAGCTCGCCCGATCCTCGAGGGATGAGGGATCCGAGCCGGTGAGCGAAGGCTCGGCAGGGCGCTCAACGGGAATTTCTCGACGTATGAAAGAACGACAGAATCTGATCCTGGGGGGAGGACTGGCGGGAATGTCCGCAGCCTACACCTTCCAGCAGGCTGGACAGGACGAATGGCAGGTCTACGAGCGGGAGTCCCGGGTCGGCGGGTTGGCGCGGTCGAAGGAGGTCGGGGGGTATAAGTTCGACTATGGCCCGCACATCCTGTTTACCATCGATCCGGAGATGGAGGCGCTGATCCGCGATCTGCTGGGGGACAACTTCCACGCCCAGGAGCGCCAAGCCTACATCTACCACCACGCCCACGATCTCTACACCCAATTCCCGTTCCAGGCCCATCTCGCCGGCCTGCCCATGGAGGTGATCAAGGATTGCCTGGTGGGCCTGGTGCGGGCGGTGGAAAAGCAGGCCCGGGGGGAGTTCAACCCGAGCAATTACGAGGAGTGGATGCGCGGCTTCTTCGGCGAGGGCATCGCCGAGCATTTGATGATGCCCTATGCGCGCAAGATCTGGACCGTCGAGCCCTCTACCATGGATTTCAACTGGATCGGCCGCCGTACAGTGGCAGCTCATCCTGCGATCGATCCGGCACGTAGAGCGCGTACAGGCGCGGCTCCAGGGTCTGGACGAGCCCACCGCCAAGGCGCGTGTCGCG
>JAXHTF010000169.1 GCA_034211275.1 Acidobacteriota bacterium | reverse complement strand
CTCGCGGTCGGAGAGGGCTCGCTCGTACCAGAAGCGGTCGCCGTCCCGCAGGGCGGTGAATTGATCGATGAGGATCACCGAGAAGGTCTCCCCAAGCATCGCCCCGGGGAGAGGATCCTCCGCCAAGCCGCCGACCCATAGATCCACCTGGCCGACATTGTCATAGGTCGCCCGCAGCCGCTGGCGCAGCTCGGGATTCGTGGTGATGTCTGCGAAGCCGCGGGCGGGAGGCAGCCCGAGGGCACGACGGGCGCGATTGTAGGAGGGAAGCCCGTGGTCGCGGCCGCGCTGGATGTTGAGGGAGACGAGGTCGAAGCCGCCGGAGCCCGGCGGACCGAAGAGGAAATTGCGCAGGTCGTCTACCACCAGGGGATCCGCTGCCTGGCAAATCTGCGCCGCCAGACCCCGCAGGATGGGCTCGATGCCACCCTCGTCGGCGAGGCGGTGGGGAGCGAAGAAGGCGTCCCGCAGGGGCAAGTGGCCGGCGCTGATCTCCTCACCCCGGCGGTCGAGGCGCAGGATGGTGGTGCTCAGGGTGCTGTGGCCGAAGCGGTAGGCGGCGGTGGCGAAGGCGTTGGAAATGCTGGCGTCGAGATCCGGCTGGTAGCCCTCGTACGGGGGCAAGGCTCCGGGGCCCAGGAGCACCGGCAAGAATTCGTTGTAGGTCACCGACTGCAGCAGCGCGCCGACGGTGCGGCGGGCCCGCTGGTAGATTTGGTCGCCGCTGAGTTCCGGATCGCGACGGGCGATCTGCCGCGCCAGCCGGTTGTGCTCGCGGACGAAGAGGGTGTGCATGGCGGTGAGGGCCAGCTGCTCGTTGGCTCGCACGTCGCCGGCCAGGAAGAGCCCGGCGCCGGGGCCGCCGGCGTTGGGTAGGCCGTCCTCGTTGAAGGGTAGAAGGTTGCCATCGCTGGTGCGCAACCGGCCGGTGCCGTCGAGGGTGCGCAATGCCTGCGCCCGCTCCTCGTCAGAGCCGTAGACGTTGGAAGCGTCGACCCAGGCGGTGATCTCGTTGACCTGTTGTCGCGGATTGCCTTCCCCGAGACCGCTCTCCGGATCGTAGAGGGAGCGGTTCACCGACAGCGTGACCTCGCCGGTGCCCTGGGGATCGAAGTAGGGATCTCCGACCGGGATGGCAATATCCGCCGGCTCCGGCGGGTCGACGCCGTCGGTGAGGTCCAGATCGTGATCGAGAAATTGCCCCCACTGCCACAGATAGTCGGTGACTCCCAGGCGATTGGGCCGCTCGGTGGTCTGGGCGGAGACCAGGTTGCTGACGGTTCGGGGGCCCGGACGCTGCTGGCCCGCCAGGGAGGAGATTCCGTCTTCATAGGCCACCGGCAGAATCCGCAGCAGAGGAGTGCCGGTGGAGCCCATGGTGGGAGCTTGAGAGTTGTTGCCGCTGCCGTCGATGGTGCGCAAGCCCGCTGACGCCGGCGGTCGCGGGCCGTTGGCCTCCGGCGGATCTCCCTGGCGTCGGATGTCGAGGACCGGAGACACGGGGTCGGCGGGGCGGTGGGGATCCCGTTGGGTGGCCGCGTCGGTGCTTTGGACGTCTCCATCGTCCACGGCCTGGCCGAGGGCCGGGACCACCGTGCAGACCGAGAGCGTCAGGCACAGCTGACAGGTCAGGAATAGGGCCGGTAGCCAGGACCGGCGAAGCAAAAGAATCAAGCGTGCGGACATGGGCGCCTCCTCTGGAACGTTGGCTCTCGAACGGCCGAGATCGCGTGTCCCGGCCCGACGACACCCACGCTAGGAGGAAGATTGGGTAGAAATTGGGTAGAGGGTGGGGAAGTGTTGGCTGCTAGGGGCGGGAAAGAGCCGGGAGACGAATCAGGAAGCGGATGCCCCGGGGCTCTCGCGCTAGGGCCTGCACCCTGCCCCCGTGACGGCTCACCACCTCTTGGACGATGGCCAGGCCGAGGCCGGTGCCGCGGCTGCCGCGGACTTCCTGAGAGCGGTAGAAGCGGTCGAAGATGCGAGGGAGCTCGCCCGGCGGGATGCCCGGGCCGTCGTCCGCCACCTCCAGGCAAGGACCCCGTTGCCCCGTAGCGGGGCTCAGGGAAACTTCCACCGTCCCCGGAGCGGGGACGTAGCGCAGGGCGTTGGTGAGTAGATTCTCCAACACCTGTTCCAGCCGCCGTCCATCCGCCAACACCGGTACCTCGGCGGTGTCGCCGCGCCAGCGTAGCGTCAGACCGGCTTTGCGGAAGCGGTCCTCGTAGCGCTGTAGCGTGTGGCGGCAGAGCATTCCCCAATCCAGGACCTCCCGCTCCAGGGCACCGGTGCCGGCCTCCAGGCGGGTGAGCTCGAAGAGGTCCTGGATCAACAGGTCCATGCGCTCGGCCTCCGCCAGCACATAGCGCAGGAAAGTCTCCCGCTCCTCAGTGTCGGTGGGCACTTCCGGATCGAGGAGCGTCTCGGTGTAGCCGCGGATGGAGGTCAGCGGCGTGGCCAGCTCGTGGGAAATATCCGCCAGCAGCCGCCGCCGCTGGCTGTCCACCGCCTCGAGCCGCTCCCGCGCCTGGGCCAGAGCTTCGGTCATGCGGTTGAGGCGGCTTCCCAGCCGCCCGATCTCGTCGTCCCCCAGGTCGTCTACGCGAGCCGTGAGGTCTCCGGCGGCGACCCGTGACGCCAGGTGCTCGAGGCGGCGCAGGCGGCGCAGGAGGAGTCGGAAGATGATCAGCCCGGCGCTGCCGGCGAAGAGGATGGCTACCGGCGCGAAGAGCAGGAGCGAGCTATGGGCCGGCAGAGGCCAGAGCCCCCGGCGCCGATGGAGCAGCACCGCCACCACCTCGCCACCGGTGCTCAGCGGCTGGCGGCGGAGGATTCGTACTGCGCCGGCAGAGTCGCTGGCCTCCACCTCGTCCACCGGCGGAGTGGGGTCGAAACCTTCCGCGGCCCCGGGGCGGCCCGGTTGTCGAGGAGGCCGAGGCGGTGATCCTTCGGCTCTTCCCGCACCTCTTCCCTCACCTCTTCCTTCTCTGGGACGGGGGGGCCGGCGGCGCGGTCGGAACCCGTCGGCTTGGCGGTCGCGAGGCGGACCTGCTTCCTCCGGCGGACCTGCTTCCTCCAGCGGCCTGGCTTCTTCCGGTGGCCGGTTTGGGGCGTCTGGACCTTGGGATTCCTCCTGCCGTCGCCGGGGCGGGCCTTCGCCGGGCTGGGGGAGCAGGCGGCCGTCGAAGAGAGCCTCGACCTGTCGCCGCAGCCCCCTGGGCGGCGGACGATCGGAGATCAGCTCGCCGGTGGGCAGATGGTAGACCAGCAAGAGGGGCAGATCTTGGGGCAAGAGCTCGTGGAGCAAGCGCTGCACCCGGGGGACCTGGGGCGGTCCCGGGTTCCTCTCCGCCAGCTCCGTGAGCCGCCGCACCGCCTCCGGCACCGCCAGCTCCGCCCGGTCCGCCGCCCGCTGCTCCTCCAGCGTCGCCACCAGCGCCACGGACGACCAGGCCTGGACCCCGGCGGCGGCCAGCAACACCAGCAGGAAGGAGCCGGCGAGGGTCCAATAGAGGCTTGGAGAGCGCCAGCGGGATCGTTTCGATGGGTTCATGAGAGGGCTTTCAGGAAGCGTTGATCACGAGGACGACCCTCACTAGGACGATTCCGGGAAGCGGTAGCCGGCACCCCACACGGTTTGCACGTAGCGCGGCTGGGAAGGCTCCGGCTCCAGCTTGCGGCGCAGCCGGCTCACCAGGCTGTCGATGGAGCGATCGTCCACCACCCGCCCCGAGCCCCATACCTGGTCCATCAGCGCTTCGCGGCTGAACACCCGGCCGGGGCGGGCGGCGAGGAAGTGCAGGAGATCGAATTCCAGGCTGGTGAGCTCCACCTCGCCTCCGCTCAGCAGCACCTTGCGGCGCGCCGGGTCGATGCGCAGGTCCCCGTGCTCGAGCTCCCGCTCCTGGGCGCCACCGGTGCGCCGCAGCAGCGCCCGGGCCCGGGCCACCAGCTCGCGGGTACTGAAGGGTTTGGTGAGGTAGTCGTCGGCACCGAGCTCGAAGCCCAGGACTTTGTCGCTTTCACTGGAGCGGGCGGTGAGCAGGAGCACCGGCACGTCCCCCTGACGGCGCAGGGCCCGCATCACCTCCAAGCCGTCCAGGCCCGGCAGCAGCAGGTCGAGGATCACCAGGTCCGGGCAGAGCCCTTCCGCGGCCAGCAGAGCCTCGTCGCCACGGTGCACCTGCTGGCAGTGGAAGCCGGCGGCGCTGAGGTTCTTGGCCACCAGCTCGGCGATGGGTCGATCGTCCTCGACGATCAGAATCTTGGTCGGCATCGGCAAGGCACCTCGAAAGTGCAGGAAGTTTCAGGGAATGGCGCCAAGGCGATTGTAGCGGCCGGATTTGGCAGAGATGTGGTAGCCGGGCGGGAAATCGGACCGGGCCGCCGAAGAGGAGGCGGCCCGGTCCGGTGAGGAGACTGGGACGGGACGGTCGAGGCTCAGGGAAGGAGGAAGATGTCGTCCTGAATCTCGTCGCCAATGGGGGTGTTGCGGCGGATGATGTCGGAGAGTCGGGTGCTCTCTACCTCCGCCAGCTCCTGCGGCGAGAGGATGCGCTGATACCAGAACCGGTCCGCGTCCCGCAGGGCGGTGAATTGGTCGACCAGCACCAGGGTGAAGACCTCGCCGAGCATCGATCCCGGCACCGCATCCTCCGCCAGGCCACCGACCCACAGGTCCACCTGCTCCACGTCACCGTAGGCCTGCAGGATGCGCTGGCTCATCATGGGGTCGGACGTGATGTCGCTGAAACCCGCCGCCGGCGGCAGTCCCAGCCCCCGGCGAGTGTCATTGTAGGACGGCAGCCCGTGATCTCGACCGCGTTGGATGTTGAGGGCGGTGAGGTCGAAGCCGCCGGAGCCCGGCGCGCCGAACAGGAAGTTGCGCAAATCGTCCACCACCATAGGGTCCGGCACCTGGCAGGCCTGGGAGGCGAGGCCCCGAAGAATCGGCTCGATGCCGCCTTCGTCGGCGATGCGATGGGGGGCGAAGAAGGCGTCCCGCAGCGGCAGATGCCCTTCCTGGATTTCCTCTCCCTGAGCGTCCAGGCGCCGGATCACCGGGCTCAGGGCGCTATGGCCGAAGCGGTAGGCGGCGGTGGCGAAGAGGTTGGAAATGCGGGCGTCCAGGTCCGGACGATAGCCGGAGTAGGGCGGCAGGGCGTCGGGGCCCAGGAGCAGGGGCAGGAATTCGTTGTAGGTCACCGCCTGCATCAGCGCTCCCACCATGCGGCGGGCCCGCTGGTAGATCTCCTCACCGTCGAGGCTCGGCTCCGCCAGAGCGATCTCCTGGGCCAGGCGGTTGTGCTCGCGGACGAAGAGGGTGTGCATGGCGGTCAGTCCCGCCTGCTCGTTGGCCCGCACGTCGCCGGCGAGGAAGAGCTCCGGCCCGTCGCCGCCGGCGTTGGGCATCCCCAGGGTATTGAACGGGAGCAGGTTGCCGCTGCTGGTGAGCAGGCGGCCGGTGCCGTCGAGGGTGCGCAGAGCTGCGGCGCGGAACTCGTCGGAGCCGTAGACGTTGGAAGCGTCGATCCAGGCGGTGATCTCATTGAGCTGCTGGCGCGGATTGTCGACGCCGGTACCGGTGGTCAGGTCATAGACCGAGCGGTTCAGAGACATGGTGGCGGTGCCGGTGAACTCGGGGTCGAAGAAAGGGTCCCCCATGGGGATGACGATGTTCGCCGCCTCCGGCGGATCGTTGCCTTCCGTGAGGTCCATGTCGTGATCCAAGAACTGTCCCCACTGCCAGAGATAGTCGGTGATGCCCCCGTCGTTGGTGAAGGAAGAGGGCTGAGCCGTCACCAGATTGCTGATGGCCCGGGCGCTGGGGCGATCGGGACCGGCGAGGGACGAGATTCCGTCGCCATAGTCGGACGGGAGCAAGCGCAGCAAGGTGGTGTAGGTGGCGCCGGTCTCCGAGTCCAGCAGATTGTTGCCGGTGCCGTCGAGAGATCGGTACGGGGCAGCCTCCGCCAGCCGCTGACGGTCGATCTCGAGGCGTCCCTGCCGGACGCGGGGCGACAGAACGCTGGGCGCCGCGGTGCTGATCCGAGCTTCCGCACGCACGGTGTCGCCACCGGCCGTAGCCTGCGCCGGTGGCTGGGCCGGCTGGGCGTTGATGGACATGGAGAAGCCGAGGAGGAGGCCCAGAGCCACGGCCAGGGCTCCAAGAGGGGAAGGATTGGGGCGGACAATGAGACGCAACATGGAAACGCTCTCCTGGCGGGAGTGGTTGAGATCCCTCGCTGGAAGCCGATTTCGAGCGGCGCCCAAGCTCCGGAGGCTGCAGACGGTGGCCGTGGTCAGGGGGGCGGCCTGAGCAGCTCGAAGAGCCTCCGGAGCGGACATCGTCGGCAGCTCCCGCCTAGCCGACTCCTCCCGCTGGAACCTCTTCGCACCTTCTTCGCTCAGACTGCAGCCTGATCCCGCCCGAGCAAGCCGGGGGAAAGGTATAAAGATCTTGTGGGCATCGCGGGCTGACTGGCCCGACGATAAGAACCCACACACTATATCGTGGAAGAAGTGGCGAAAAACCGGACAGGGTTTGATCTTTTAGCCAAATCCAGAGTAATAGGAGCCTGCTGAGAAAGTCGCGACGAGCTCGGCTCGGCACCAAATCCAGACTCTTCGTCCGTTCGGCCGCGGCAACGGGTACACTGGTGCTGCGATGCCCCCCATCTTCGCCATCGTAGGTCCCACCGCCACCGGCAAGAGCGACCTCGCCATGCGTCTGGCTCGAGAGCTGGATGGCGAGATCATCAATGCCGACGCGCTCCAGGTCTATCGGGGATTCGACCTTGGCACCGCCAAGCCGAGTCCCGAAGAACAGGCCGAGATTCCCCATCACCTCATCGACATCCTGGATCCCCGGGAGCGCTATTCGGCGGGAGAATTCGCCCGCCGGGCGCGCCTGGCCCTGGAGCAGATCGAGGCCCGGGGGAGGGCGGCGTTGGTGGTGGGGGGCAGCGGCCTCTACATCCGAGCTCTCTTCGAGGGCATCAGCCCCATCCCTCCAGGAGATCCGAAGATCCGCCGCCGGCTGCGCCAGCGTCTGGATGAGGAGGGGCTGGAGGTTCTCCAAGGAGAGCTCTCGGAAGTCGACCCGGTGACCGCCGGAAAGATCAACGACGGGGATGCCCAACGGGTGTTGCGGGGCTTGGAGGTGGCATTGGCCACCGGGCGGCCGCTATCCTCCTGGGTCGCCTCCAGACCCTTCGGCAGTGAGCCCCTGCCGGCGGTCAAGGTTGGTTTGACGCTTCCGCGGGAGGTTTTGTACGATCAAATCGAGAGGCGGGCTCGAAAGATGGTCGCCGAAGGCTGGTTGGACGAGATTCAGCGGATTCTCGCGGCCGGCGTTCCGGTGGACGCTCCCGCCTTTCAAGCCATTGGCTATCGGCAATTGCTGCGGCATGTCGGTGGCGAGTGGTCGTTGGAACAGGCGCTCAGCGCCACGATCCAGGCGACGCGGCGCTTCGCCAAGCGGCAAATGACGTGGTTCCGCAAAGAACCCGGCATCCGCTGGCTGCCCGCGCAGGATCTCACCTTTAGTTGTTCCCAATTGCTTTCAGTTCATCTCGTGAGAGATCTGGGAGGGTCCAATGGCGAAGCACAACATTAATATCCAAGATGGCTATCTATTTCAGAATCTCAAGGAGGGCCAAACCCTCCAAGTGGATCTGATCACCGGACGCGACATGGTGGGGCGCCTCAAGCGCTTCGACCGGTTTGCCATCGTCCTCGAGACCGAAGGCAAGGAGAGTCTGGTGTACAAACATGCCATCGCCACCATCACCGTCGCCTGACCGCGGTCGCCCCACGATGCGCTGCGGCGTGGCCGTCGCGGTTCTGACGGCCGCACTTCTTCTCAGCTCGGGAGCCTGCTCCAGCGGCGGTAGCCGTCCCACCACCCCCGACCAGACCTCGGAACGGGGGAGTCGGTTGGTGGTGGAGGAGACCGACCGGCAATTCCTCGTCGACCCCTTGTGGGGATACCCCCTGGTGGTCGCTCCGGAGGAGGCGGATGCTCTGCGCCGCGCTCATCGAGAGCTGGTGCGCGGATTCCCCAAGCCCGCCGAGGATGTGGCCCGGGAGCAGCTAGCCCGCAATCCGGGATTCCATCCGGCGGAGATCCTGCGGGGACAGGTGCGTTTCCTCGAACAGGATTTCGAAGCCGCAGTGGAAGTGACGGAGCCGGTGCTCGCCGAGCTGCCGGAGTACTCCGCGGCGCTGCTGCTCAAAGCCCGCGCCTCCGAGCGTCTGGACGATGTGGTGGAGGCCTTCCGTGCCTATCGCCAGGTGGCGGTGGCCGACGCTACGTCGGACCGGTCGCTGGTGGCTATCGAGCGCAGCGATCTGCTCCTGGATCGGGTGTTGGAGGTGCTCTACCGGCGCACCATGGATGCCCTCGACCGGGGGCGCCTGGACGTGGCGGAGGAGCTGGTGTCGGATCTGCGCATCTGGGCACCGGAGCACCCCATGCCGCTGGCGGCGGAGGCGGAGCTGGCGAAGGCGCTGGACGACCCCCAGGCGGAGCTGGCAGCGGTACGCCGGCTGATCCAGTTCTATCCGGAGGATCGGCCCTGGCTCGAGCGCCAGGCGGATCTCGAGGTTCGGGTGGGCAAACCGAGAGTGGGGATCCAGATCCTGCGCACCCTCTCCGAGCACTTCCCCGGTGACCAGCAGCTCCAGGAGCGCCTGGAGACGGCCAAGTTCCGCTGGCGCTTCAGCCTGCAGCCGGAGGAGGTGCAGCAGCGGGCGCTGAGCCCGGAGCTCACCCGGGCCGATTTCGCCACCATGCTCTATTGGCTGGTGCCGGGGGTGCGCTACGGCCGCGCCGACAGCGGCCGCATCGCCGCCGACATCCTCGATCATCCGGATCGGGAGGCCATCGCCCGGGTGGTCAACCTGGGACTGATGAGCATCGACGAATCCCTGCACCGCTTCGATCCGGATCGCCAGGTGATGCGGGTGGAGGTGATGTCCGGGCTGCTGTGGGCCATGGAGCGCCAGCAGGACCTGCCGGCCTGTCTGGGTACGGGGCTGAGTAGCCGGCCCGCCTGGAAGACGGTCTGCACTCTGGCGGCGCGCTGCCAGATCATCGACAGCGAGGCGGATTGTCTGCCCCAGGCGCCGGCGGAAGGGCGGGAGAGCCTGGAGATGATTCGCCGCGCCCAGCGTTTGATGGTGGGAGGCCGTTGACCCTCACGCTGCCCAATCTCCTCTCGATGCTCCGCATGGGGCTGGTGCCATTGTTCATCATCGCGGTGATGAACGGCCATCCGGGCCAGGCTTTGGTGCTGATGATCGTCGCCGGCATCACGGACTTCCTGGACGGCGTCATGGCGCGCCGGCTGGAGCAACAAACCCTCCTCGGAAGCTATCTCGATCCCATCGCCGACAAGCTCCTGCTGACCTCTGCCTACGTGGTGCTGGCGGTGCCCGGCATCCACCCCGGGGTGACCATCCCGGTGTGGGTGACGGTGTTGGTGCTGGCGCGGGATATCAGCATCTTGGGCATCGCCCTGGTGCTCTCCTTGACGGTGGGCAAGCGCCGCTTTCCGCCCACCTGGTTGAGCAAGGTGAATACGGCGGTGCAGGTGGCGGCGGTGCTGCTGGTGCTGGTCTCCGGGCTGTGGTCGCTGGCCGCTACGGCGGCATTGATCGCGGTGCATCTGGCGGGCTTGTCGACGGTGCTCTCCGGTCTCCAATACGGTCATCGGGTGGCACGCTGGCAGTCTCCGCCGGCGGACGGCGCGGCTCCCGATACCCACTGACGGCGCGCCCCGGGAATCGCCCCTGGCTCGTCCTCCAGCAACGCCCTCCAGAGGCCTTCTCTAGAACCTCTCCCGAGGCCTCGGGAACCCTCCTCGCAGACCCGGGGTGATGGTAGGCTGACGCCGAACCGCAACCGCTTCGGAAGGCTTCCATGACCCAATTCGTCCATCTCCATCTGCACAGCCAATACAGCCTGTTGGACGGCGCCAACCGCATCAACGACGTCATGGACGCGGCGGTGGAGGCGAATATGCCGGCGGTGGCCCTCACCGACCACGGCAATATGTTCGGCGCCATCGAGTTCTACAACCGCGCCCATGCCAAGGGCGTCAAGCCGATCATCGGTATCGAGGCCTACACCACGCCTCACGGCCGTCATGACCGCACTCCGGGAAAGGGCTCGAGCAACCACCTGGTGCTGCTGGCGAAGAACGAGACGGGCTATAAGAACCTTCTGCGCCTGACCTCGGCTTCCTATCTCGAAGGCTTCTACTACAAACCGCGCATGGACCACGAGCTGCTGCGCCAGCACAGCGACGGCATCATCGCTCTGTCCGCCTGCCTCAAGGGCGAGGTCAACGAAGGACTGCGTCTGCGCGGCAAGGACGCGGCGGAGGACGCGGCGCGGGAGCTGATGGACATCTTCGGGCAGGAGAACTTCTATCTCGAGCTGCAGAATCACGGTATTCAGGAGCAGGTAGAGGCCAACGAATTCCTCCGCGGGCTGTCCCGCAAGCTCGGCGTCGAGATGGTGGTGAGCAACGACTGCCACTACCTCCGCCAATCCGACTCCAAGGCCCACGACGCCCTGCTGTGCATCGGCACGCAGAAGAACGTCTCCGACCCGGACCGGCTGCGCTACGCCTCCGACCAGTTCTACATGAAGACCGCGGCGGAGATGCTCGACCTCTTTCCCGGCGATCATCGGGCCATCGAGAACACGGTGGCGGTGGCGGAGCGCTGCAATCTGGTCATTCCCACCGGCACCTTCCACCTGCCGGAGTTCCCGGTGCCCGAGGGCTACACCCTCGATTCCTATTTCGAGAAGGTGGCCCGGGACGGCCTCGATTTCCGGCTCGGCCAGCTGCGGCGGCGCAACGCCCAGGTGCTGGAGAAGTTCTCCGTCGAGCTCTACATGGAGCGGTTGGAGAGGGAGATCGGCATCATCAAGAAGATGGGATTCCCGGGCTACTTCCTGGTGGTCTGGGACTTCATGCGCTATTCCCGGGAGAACGGCATCCCGGTGGGCCCGGGCCGTGGCTCCGCTGCCGGTTCGCTGGTGTCCTATGCCCTGCGCATCACCGACATCGACCCGCTGCAATACGACTTGCTCTTCGAGCGTTTCTTGAACCCCGACCGCATCAGCATGCCGGATATCGACATCGATTTCTGCATGCGCCGTCGCGGCGAGGTCATCAACTACGTCTCGGACACCTACGGCAAGGACCGGGTAGCCCAGATCATCACCTTCGGAACCCTCGCCGCCAAGGCCGCCATCCGCGACGTCGGCCGCGTTCTCGGCCTGCCCTACGCGAAGGTCGACCAGGTGGCCAAGATGGTGCCGGACATGACCCGGTCGCTGGCCCAGGCGGCGAAGGACGAGCCCCTCAAGACCGAGGTGCGCAAGGATCCCCAGGTCGCCCAGATCGTCGAGATCGGCAGCCGCCTCGAAGGCCTCACCCGCCACGCCTCCATGCACGCCGCCGGGGTGGTGATCACGCCGCGCCCGACGGAGGAGCTGGTGCCCCTCTACCGGGTGAAGAAAAACGGCGTCGAGACCATCATGACCCAGTGGGACAAGGACGTGGTGGAGGACCTCGGCCTGCTGAAGATGGACTTCCTCGGTCTGCGCACCCTGACGGTGATCGACGACGCGGTGAAGATCCTCCAGCAGCAGGGCATCGAGATCGACCTCGAGCGCCTGCCCTTGGACGACGACGAGACCTACCAACTCTTCTGCGAGGGCCGCACCAGCGGCGTGTTCCAATTCGAGTCGTCGGGGATGAAGGACCTCTTGCGTCGCGCCCGCCCGTCGAAATTCGAGGATCTGGCAGCCTTCAACGCCCTCTACCGCCCCGGCGCCCTCAGCGTCGGCATGGTGGAGGAGTACATCCAGCGCAAGCTGGGCAAGAAGAAGGTCGTCTACATGCTGCCGGAGACCCAGCCGATCCTCGAGGAGACCTACGGCGTCATCGTCTACCAGGAGCAGGTGATGCTCATCGCGGTGGAGGTGGCGGGCTTCACCATGGCCGAGGCGGACGTGTTGCGCAAGGCCATGGGCAAGAAGAAGGTCGACGTGATGGCCAAGATGAAGGCCAAATTCGTCTCCGGCGCCGAGGAGCGGGGCACCTCTGGCAAGCGCGCCGCGGAGCTCTGGGAGTACATCGAGCCCTTCGCCGGCTACGGCTTCAACAAGAGCCACAGTGTCGCCTACGCCCTGCTGGCGTACCAGACCGCCTATCTCAAAGCCCATCATCCGGTGGCGTTCATGGCGGCGATGCTCAACTCCGAGATGGGCACCACGGAGAACGTGGCCAAATACATCGCCGAATGCCGAGAGATGGGCATCGGCATGCTGCCGCCGGACATCAACCGCAGCCATTGGGATTTCACCGTCGAAGGCGGCGACGTGCGCTTCGGCCTGGGGGCCATCCGCGGTATCGGTGAAGGGGCGGTGAACGCCATGCTCGAAGCCCGGCGGGACGTGGGGGAGTTTCGGGGGCTGGCCCACTTCGCCCAAGAGGTAGATCTCAAGGCCCTCAACCACAAGGTCTTCGAATGCCTGATCAAATCCGGCTGCTTCGACGGCGTGGAGCCCAACCGGCGGGCTTTGTGGGAGGCCCTGGACCGAGTCCTCGACTACGCTCTCAGCCAGCAGCGGGAGAAGGAGGCCGGGCAAACCAACCTTTTCGGTGCCGCGGTGGATCTCTCACCGTCACCGGATCCGAATCTGACTCCGTGGTCGGATCGGGAGCGGCTGAGCTACGAGAAGGAGACCCTGGGCATCTATCTCACCGGGAATCCTCTCACCGAGTACATGTCCCAGCTGGAGCGCCGGCGGGTGCAGGAGATCGCCAGCGTCAAGGAGAACGGTGCCGACGGTTCGGTGAAGCTGGGAGGCCTGGTGACCCGCTTCCGCCGCGTCAAGATCAAGAGCGGCCCCAACGAAGGGCGGCTCATGGGCCGCTTTATCCTCGAGGATTTGACCGGCACGCTGCCGGTGGCGGTCTTCGCCAATCAGCTCTCCCAATTCGGCCACCTGCTGGCAGACGAGGCGGTGGTGGTGGTCCAGGGCTCGGTGCGGGAACGGGGCAGCGACTATGAGATGAGCGTGGAGGAGATCCAGGCCATCGAGAACCCGCGGGACAAGATCCTCGGCCTGGAGCTGACGGTGCCCTCGGATCTCGGTCCGGTGGAACTGATGCAGGTGCGGGACCTGCTCATCGAGCATCCCGGCGAGGTGCCGGTGCACCTGCACCTGAAACTCCCGGATCAGACGGTGCACATCCGCCCGCGGACGGATTTGGCGGTGGCAGTGGGGCCGGATCTGGTCTCTTCGCTGGAAGGTCTGCTGGGCTCGGGGACGGTGCGTCAACAGCGGCCGGAGGTGTAGGTCCACCGTGGACGTTGTCCGATGAGATTTTGGGTTCTGACGCTCCTGCTGCTCGTCGGAGCATGGGCCTGGACCGAGCCGGCCCTGGCGCAGAAGTCCAAAGACGACGAAGAAGCTCCTGCCCCGGAGCTCGACTTCGGCAACTCGATTCCCGAGGATCTGGCGGCGGAGGAGCTGCTCAATCCGGGCATTCCGGTATCCGATGGGGAGGACGACACGAGCACGGCCCGCCAGGGCTCACGCACCCGGGAGCTCGCCCGCCTGGATTGCACCAGCGACATCGGCCGCGAGGAGATCACCCTCTTCGCCAACGGCACAGTACGGCTGCGGGAAGCCTCCGTCCGCCAGGAGACCTTCGCCACCAGCGACCTGGGCGCCTCCTTCGAGGCCCCGGGAGAGACCACCCGCATGTTCCTGGGGGAGCTGACGCCGGAGCAGCTGGCCACCTACGTGACCCGCATGGGCCGCATCGATTTGTCGGAAACGGACGCGCGCTACGGCGGCGTCGTGGGGGGAGAGTGGGTGGATCGGTGCCGGCTGGATCTGGCGCTGCCGGACCACCCGCAGCGCAGCATCACTTTCGGACGTTTCGATTCGCTGAGCCTGGCGCTGTCGCGGGTGGTCTCGGTGGTGGAGGAGCTACCTCGCCACGTACACCGGGAGGAGGGCATCCAGCGGGGCATTCCGACGGATTATGAGCCGGAGATCGGCGATGTTCTGCGGCGCCAGGACGGCAACCTATTCGAGGTCGTGCTCTTCACCACCGACGGCTTGGGGGTCGAGCTCCAAGGGTTGGGGCAGCCGGTGTCGATGATCGTCAGTTTCGAGGATCTGCGGCGGGAGTTCGAGCGCCTGGTGAGCTCGGAATCGGATTCGGATCCGGGCTGGGAGTCCTATTGATGGCGGCATCGGGGGTGCGGGTGAGTGGCGGCGCCCACCGCGGCCGGCGGTTGGAAGTCCCCGCTTCGGCAAGGCCCACTTCCGGGCGCCTGCGGGAGGCGCTGCTGTCGATTTGGGGCGAGGAGTTGCCGGGGAGCCGTTTCCTGGATCTTTTCGCCGGCAGTGGCGTCATGGGATTGGAGGCGGCGGGACGGGGAGCGTTGTCGGTGTTGGCGGTGGAGGGCAATCCTCGGGCTCTCAAGGTGTTGGAGCGGAATCGCTCCAGTCTGGGGGAGGCCATCGATTTGCGACGGTTGAAGCTGCCGGAGGGCTTGGAACGCTTGCTCCAGGAGGAGGCCGGCCCCTTCGATTTGATCTTCGCGGATCCGCCCTACGCCTACACCGCTCACGAGAAGCTCCTCACCGCCGTCTCCCCTCTCCTGGCCCGCCACGGGGAGTTCGCTCTAGAACATTCCTCCCGCCACCCCGCCCCCGACCAAGCCGCCGACCTGATCCGCGTCGACACCCGCCGCTACGGCGAATCCTGCCTCAGCCGCTACCGCCACGGGCCTTCCTGACTGGTCTTTACCAGAACGGCCCCTTCAACCCGAGTCGCCGAGAAAGCGACTCCACTCCCGATCTCATCCTCTCCAGAGCTCCGTTCACCCCGAATGGTGTGAGTGGGCTGCGGGATTCGAGGATGGGCGCAGACGCCCA
>JAXHTF010000168.1 GCA_034211275.1 Acidobacteriota bacterium | reverse complement strand
CCGAGGCCAGCGGTCTGCGCGCCACCGGCTACGGCATGGGAGTGGCCACCGGCGACCTGGACAACGACGGCTACCTCGACCTCTACGTCACCAATTACGGCTCCAACCAGCTGTGGCGCAACCGCGGCGACGGCACCTTCGAGGACATCACCACCAAGGCCGGCGCCGACGATCCCCGCTGGAGCACCAGCGCCGCCTTCTTCGACTTCGACCGCGACGGCTGGCTCGACCTCTACATCACCAACTACCTCCAGTTCTCCGTCACCGAGAATCCCGCCTGCTACGCCAACAGCAGCCGCCGGGACTACTGTGGGCCGTCCGGATTTCCGCCGGAGCGGGACCGCCTGCTGCGCAACCGCGGTGACGGCACCTTCCAGGACGTCACCGTCGCCGCCGGCGTCACCTCCCCCGGGGCGGGCCTCGGAGTGATCGCCGGTGACTTCGACGGCGACGGCTGGCTCGACCTCTACGTCGCCAACGACGGTCAGCCCAACTTCCTCTGGCTCAACCAACACGACGGCACCTTCGCCGACGGCGGGCTGCTCTCCGGACTGGCGGTGAACGCCCGGGGGCTGCCGGAGGCGAGCATGGGGGTCACCGCCGGCGACGCCGACGGGGACGGCGATCTGGACCTCTTCATGACCCACCTCATGGGAGAGACCAACACGCTCTACTTGCAGGAGGACGGCGGCCTCTTCCTCGACCGCACGGTGGCCAGCGGCCTCGGCGCCGGCAGCCTGCCCTACACCTCCTTCGGCACCTACTTCTTCGACTACGACAACGACGGCTGGCTCGACCTGCTTATCGCCAACGGCGCCGTGCGCATCCTCGAACCCCTGGCCGCCAGCGGTGACCTCTTTCCCCTCGACCAGCCCAACCAGCTCTACCGCAATCTCGGCGGCGGCCGCTTCCGGGAGATCACCGCCGAGGCCGGCGAGCCCTTCCGCATCGCCGAGGTCAGCCGCGGCGCCGCCTTCGGTGACGTCGACAACGACGGCGACACCGATGTGCTCTTGTTCAACAACAACGGCCCGGCCCGGCTGTTGGAGAACCGTGTCGGCCAGGACCGGCGGTGGATCGGCCTACGGCTGGTTTCGGCTCCCGGTGAGAGCGCCTCGCAGCAGGACTCCGCCCCGCTCCGGGATGCCCTGGGCGCGCTGGTGACGGTAGAGGGTGCGGCGCAGCCCCAGCTGGTACGCCGCGTGGGCACCGACGGCAGCTACTGCTCCGCCAACGACCCACGACTCCTCTTCGGCCTCGGGGAGCGCAAGGACCCCGTCACGGTCCGAGTGCTGTGGCCCGACGGCGCCACGGAACGCTTCTCCGGCCTGGCGCCGGGCAACTACCACCAGCTGCGCCAGGGAAAGGGGAATCAGGGACCAGGAAAGACCAACGGCGAGGCGAAGGAGTCGAAGGCTACGGCGCCAGAGTCAACCGCCTCGGAAGGAACAGACCCCACGGGAAGCGAGGCCCAGCGATGAAGCTCTCCAAGACCTCGATCCGGCGCTGGCCTTCCTCCCTGGCCGTCCTGGCGCTCCTCTGGGCTCCCCTCGCCGCCCCGGGGCAGGAGGCGGCGGCACGTCCCCCAGAGACGGGCTCCCCAGAGACGAGCTCCCCAGAGACGAGCTCCCAACAGACGGCCCCCGACCCGAGCGGCAGTGCCCAGACCCCGCCGGAGGAGCCCCAGGACCTGGTGCTGGAGAATCTGCCGGACCCGCCCTTGGATTCCCTGGAGGACGCGGTGGCGGAACAGCTGCGGGCGGCGCGCCAGCAGCTCACCGACTTGCTCCAGGGCTCCGAGCCACCCACCCGCGGCCAGCTGGCGGAGCACTTCGGCGCTCTCGGCCAGCTCTATCAGGCCTATGACTTGCTCTTCTCCGCCGCCCCGGCCTATCGCAACGCCGCCCGGCTGGCCCCGGGGGACCTGCGCTGGTTCTACTACCTCGGCGTGCTGGCCCAGGACGAGGGGCGGCTGCCGGAGGCCGCCGGGCTGTTCCAGAAGACCCTCGAAATCAACCCCCGGGACGTCCCCACCCGCTATCGCCTGGCGGAGGTGCTGCGGGACCTGGGGGAAACCGACACCGCCTACCAACACCTCGAGCTGCTGCTCCAATTGCTTCCGGAATCGCCGTCGGCGCTGGCCTTGATGGGAGAGATCGAGCTGCAGCGAGACGATCCCGAGGCCGCCGCCGAGCTCCTCGAGCGCGCTCTGCGCCAGGAGCCGGAAGCCGACCGCCTGCACTGGCCCCTGCATCTGGCCTACCGTCAGCTGGGAGAGCAGGAGAAGGCTCTGAGCCACCTCGAGCAGCGGGGCTCGGTGGGGGTGCGCCCCCCGGATCCGTTGATGAAGGAGCTCCAGGATCTGCGCCGAGGCGAGCTCGTGCACATCCTCCGCGGACGCCTGGCCTTCGGCGTCGGGCAGTACCAGGAGGCGGCGAAAGAGTTCGCCACGGCGGTGGCCGCAGCACCGGAAAGCACCACCGCCAGGGTCAACCTAGCCGCCGCCCTGAGCCAGCTGGGAGACTCTGACGGAGCCCTGACGCAACTCCGAGAAGCTCTGGCCGTCGATTCGGAAAACGCCACCGCCCACTACAACTTAGGGCAGCTTCTGGCACATGGCGGCCAGATCGACGAAGCCATCGAATCTCTAACGAGAGCGGTGGAATTGAAACCCGGAGACCTTCAAGCTCATCGAGACCTGGCGCAGCTGTTTCGCCGACGTCAGGACTGGGAGGAAGCGTTGGAACACTACCGAAGCGCGCTCGCCATCGAGCCGCTGGACGAAGAGGCAAAGCTAGGCGAGGGGGTGGTCCTCACCGAGCTGGGCCGCTATCAGGAGGCCATCGAGAGCCTCGAGCACGGGCTGTCCGTGGTGCCAAGGCAGGGTCGTTGGGCCCACGCCCTGGCGCAGCTGCTAGCCGGTGCTCCCGATCTCGAGCTGAGGAATGGAGAGCGGGCTCTGTATCTTGCGGAGAACGTTCACCAAGCCCAACCGACGGTGCGCACCGCGCAGACCCTGGCCATGGCTCTGGCCGAGACCGGGGAATGTGCAGCGGCGGCCGACATCCAGAGACAGGCGATCGAGCAGTTCTTGAGAGAGGGAGGGGACGAGGCAAAGGCCTCGCCTGTCGCACAGCAGATGTATCGCACCCTCGCGCACTATCGGCGGTCTGCCCCTTGCCGCTACCCCGCTGCCGAGCCCGGCGACGCGGAACGCGCCCCGCTCCCCCCGGAGGTTCCCGGGAATCAGGAGGAGGGATCCCCATGAACCCGCTCACCCCCTGGACCGCAGCCGGTGAGCCATCTGTTTTCACCATCCTGTGGCCGGATCCCTTGGTCCGCACCACACGACTCTCGGACTGAATCGAACCCTCGATCTCTTAAGGAGTAATTCTCATGACCACCCGTAAGACCACTTTGTTGATGATTCTCGCCTTGGCCCTCGTGGCCGTCGGCGTCACCCCCGCCCTCGCCGACGAGACCGCCCGCGTAGCCCGCGTCGATGCCGGCATCGACTCCATTGCCTTCCAGCCGGAAACGGCCCACGGCGGCATGACCATTACCGTCACCGGCCCCTATGACTTCGTCGAGCGTCACGAGGTCGCCGCCGACCGCGCTGGCTACTTCGACACCGCCGGCCTCGCCGACGGCTTCTACCGCTACCAGATCACCGCGGCGCCGGTGCTCGACAACGCCACCCGCCGCGCCCTCGCCGAGGCGCGCCAGAACGGCAACAGCGCCGAGGTCGCCGCGCAGCTGCGGTACCAGGGCAAGCTGGTAGAGGGAGCCCAGCAGAGCGGCAACTTCCGCATCGTCAACGGCGCCCTCGTCGACACCAGCCTGGTGGAAGAGGGCGGCGCCCTCTCCGACGGCGCTCGCTCCGGCGGCGTCGAGGCGGCCACCGGCGGCCTCAGCAACCTCACCGAGGAGACTCAGGTCATCACCATGGACCTCATCGTCCAGGGTAGCGAGTGCGTGGGTGTGGACTGCACCAGCTCCGAGAGCTTCGGCTTCGACACTCTGCGGCTGAAGGAGAACAACCTGCGCATCAAGTTCCAGGACACCTCCAACAGCGGCTCCTTCCCCTCCAACGACTGGCAGCTCGCCGCCAACGAGACCGGCAACGGCGGCGCCAACCAGTTCACCATCGACGACGTCGACGGTGGCCGCACTCCCTTCACCATCGAGGCCGGCGCCCCCAACAGCGCCCTCTACGTCGACAGCAGCGGCAACATCGGCTTCGGCACCAGCGCCCCGGTGGTCGAGCTTCACAGCAAGGACGGCGACTCCCCGACCCTGCGCCTGGAGCAGGACCAGTCCTCCGGCTTCGCCGCCCAGACCTGGGACGTGGCCGGTAACGAGACCAACTTCTTCGTCCGCGACGTCAGCAACGGCAGCAACCTGCCCTTCAAGATCTTCCCCGGCGCCGCCACCAACACCCTGACCCTCACCGGTAACGACCGGGTGGGCGTCAACACCACTTCCCCCGGCGCCAAGATGGAGGTCGTGACCTCCGACGCCAACAGCGTGCCCGGCCTGCAGGTCCGCACCACCGCCGCCAGCGGTGCCCAGGACATGCTCAATCTCTCTGCCTCTGCTGATGTCAACCTGCGCACCAACTTCACCGGCAACACCAGCGCTACCGCGTGGACCTGGCAGCAGATCTACCGCAACAACCAGTACAACCTGGAGCTCGACGGTGGTGACCAGCTGACCCTTATGCAGAATGGCGATCTCATCATCACCGGCTCGCTGAACCCCTCCTCCGACCGCAACGTCAAGGAGAATATTGGCTCCGTCGAGACCACCGACATCCTCGAGCGCCTGGCCCAGGTCCCGGTGCAGCGTTGGAACTACATCCACGACGAGGGTGACACCCCGCACATCGGCCCCATGGCGCAGGACTTCTACGCCGCCTTCGGCGTTGGCGCCGATGACAAGCACATCGCCACCACCGACGCCGACGGCGTCGCCTTCGCCGCCATCCAGGCTCTCTACCAGCGCCTGCAGGAGAAGGAAGCGGCCCTCGACGAGCTGCGTCAGCGCCTCGAGGCCCTGGAGGGAATGGAGCCCTGAACTCGCTCCTGACAGGCAGCGGGACCTAGATTCCGCGGCCACAAACCGAGCCTGATCCCAGGCTCACCTGAAGGCGCCCTCCGGGGCGCCTTTTTTGTTGTGAATTCAGCGCCCCAGACTTATGGCCACATGGCCATTCCCGCCGCCTATGATCCGGGCTCCGTGGCAACTTCGTGGGCGTTTCCCGGAGCTTCGGCGAGGGCGGCCGGAGCCACTCGAAGCGGCCGATCGCCTGGATCTTCAGGCGTTTCGAGCTCCCTCGAGCCTTCCAGCGAACCTGGCAATCATCTTGCGATAACGAATTCTCCAGATACGACCAACCGCAGCCCCGGCTTCTAACAGGCCTCCGCCTAGCCCCCCCGGCGGAAGCCCGCCGAGCTCAGGAGCTGCGCATCTCAAATGTCTTGGAGGATTCCATGCTTTCATCCTTGCTTCGCACCGTCGCACGCCGGAACACTCGCTCACGGCTCCTCGCCGGTCTCGTCTTCGGTGCATTCTTCGCCTTTGCCTCGGGGTTGATCCCCGGCAGCCTCGCCGGCACCGCGACTGCCGAAGAGTTGGTGACCGTCCACACCAGCTCCCAAGGGCTGGTCTTCCAGCCCCTCGCGGATCACGGCACGCTGCTGCTCACCGTCGCCGGTCCCGACGGCTACTCTCTGGAACGCACCAGCTTCCGGGACGGAGTACCCGCCATCGACGTCTCGGGACTCACCGACGGGGTCTACCAATGGCGGCTGCAGGCCCAGCCGAGCTCCGCAACCCGGCAACGGACTCCCGAGGACGGCGAACGAAGCCGGCGCAACGCCGGTCCGACTCCTCAGAGCGGTGCCTTCTCGGTTCGTGACGGCTCGGTGGTGGATTCCGGACGGGTCGAGCCCCTCCCTGGAGCCGCCCCCGTTCAGGGTGGTAGCGGCCCGCAGGCCGCCACCGAGGAGCTCTTCTCCAACAATAATCTCTACGTCCACAACAGCGCCTGCATCGGCGGCGACTGTGTCGACCAGAACGAAAACTTCGGTCTCGACACCCTGCGCCTCAAGGAGGAGAACCTGCGCCTCCACTTCGAGGACACCTCCAATACCTTCGATTTCCCCACCCGCGACTGGCGCCTGCTGATCAATAGCAACACCAACGGAGGGCCGGACCGTTTCTCCGTCGAGGACGTGGACGCCGGCACCGTGCCCATGACCATCGAGGGGGACGCTCCGGACCACGCCCTCTACGTCACCAGCGATGCCGCCCTGGGGCTGGGCACCAACACCCCTGGACGCTCCATCCACTCGACTTCCGGCAACACCCCCGGCCTGCGTCTGGAGCAGGATGTCAGCCGGGGCTTCAGTCCCTACACCTGGGATGTCAGCGCCAACGAGATCTCCTTTCACCTGCGGGACGTGTCCAACGGTGACACCCTCCCCTTCGTCGTCCACGCCGGCGCCCCCAGCAACTCCCTGGTGGTCGAGGCCGACGGGGATGTCTACTTCGGCGAACAGGCGAGCCAAGACCACGTGAGCCTCAACATCCGCACCAACGACGACGACAACTTCGCCGGCCTGCGGGTGGAGAACGTCGGCACCGGCAATATCCAAACTCAATTCGCCAACCTCGAGGACGATTGGGAGTGGCGCCAGACCTTCCGCGAGGGCGACATGATCTTCGACTCCCAGGAGGACGGCGCCAACGAATGGGAGCTGGACACCGACGGCAACGTCACCGCCACCTCCTTCAACCCCACCTCCGACCGTAACCTCAAGCAAGGCTTCGACGCGGTGGATCCTGCTGAGGTCTTGGAGCGACTGGCGGCCATCCCGGTGACCCGCTGGAGCTACCGTGGAGACGCCGACGCCACCCCCCACATCGGTCCCGTGGCCCAGGACTTCCACGCCGCCTTTGGCGTCGGAGCCGACGATCGCCACATTTCCACCACCGACGCCGACGGCGTCGCCTTCGCCGCCATCCAGGCCCTCTACCAGCAGCTCCAGGAAGCGCGGGCGGACCGCGCCATGTTGCTCCAACGGCTCGAAGCCCTGGAGCGCTGCGAGCCCTGATGGCCGGCGGACCGGTCCCTCCTTCTCACCAGGAGGCTGGGGCCGGTCCGATGACTTTTCACCCGCGATGGCTCCCTATTCCCTCCGGCTGACAATGACAAATCCACCCGGATTCGCTGCACAGCTCCCGGGATTTGTGGTGTAATCAAGGCGACCTTACGGTCTTACAATCTTTTTTCATTGTTCGCCCAGGAGAATCTCGAGAGCCCATCGCGCTCGTTGGGTTGGCCAGCGTCTCGCTGAAACGCCCATCCAGCCGGTGTCGAAGTACGTCTCCAACCCACATCTCCTGAAGGAGGAATTCGTCCATGTACCGAGCCCGAGTCGTCCCCCTGTTCGTCCTCGCCCTCTTCTTACTCGTCCCCACGAACCTGATGGCGGCGCCCCCGGCGGGCACCATCGTCGATGTCCAGTACTACTCCGGCGGCCTGGTTTTCGAGCCCGTCATCGGCCATGACGGCATCGACCTCACCGTCACCGGCCCGCGCAAATTCTCCTTCGTCGACCAATTCCGGGCCGGCGCCGGCGGCTCCTTGGACATCCGCGACTTCGCCGACGGCTTGTACCGCTGGGAAGTCCGCGCCCTGCCCAAGCTCGACCCGGAGGTGCGTGCCCAGATCGCCCAGGCCCGCAAGGACAACGACATGCAGTTCATCTGCGACCTCCAGGACGCCGGCGTCCTGCCCTTCGATCCGCTGGTGCAGGGCGGCGCCTTCAGCGTCTACCGGGGCAAGCTCGTCGATCTCACCCTCAACGAGGACGGATTCAAGGAAGGCAACCGGGAAACGGATCGTGCCGCCGCCGGCCTGAGTAGCACCAGCGGTGCCCTCACCAACCTGACGGAAGAGGACGAGGTGATCCTCGACGATCTCATCGTCGACGGCAGCGCCTGCATCGGCTTCGACTGCGTCAACGGTGAGACCTTCGGCTTCGACACTCTCCGGCTGAAGGAGAACAACCTGCGGATCAAATTCGACGACACCAGCGTCGCCGCCTCCTTCCCGCGCAACGATTGGGAGCTGGTGGCCAACGACTCCGCCAACGGCGGCCGCTCTAAGTTCACTATCCGGGACTCCAGCAACGACCGCGACATCTTCACCGTCGAGGCCAGCGCCCGCTCGAACGCCCTCTTCGTCGATTCTCAGGGCGATGTGGGTCTCGGTACCTCCAGTCCGGTGGCGGACATCCACGTGGTCACCGGCGACAGCCCGACTCTGCGGCTGGCGCAGGATGGCTCGTCTGGCTTCGCACCCCAGACCTGGGACCTGGCGGGCAACGAGACCAACTTCTTCATCCGCGACTCCTCCAACGGCTCTACCCTGCCTTTCCGCCTGCGCCCTGGCGCCCCCACCAACAGCATCTTCATCGACGTCGACGGTGACATCTCCTTCGGCACCCAGAGCCCCGACGCCGACGTGCGGTTCCAGGTCCAGGCCCATGAGAACAACAACTTCGGCGGCTTGCGAGTGGAGAATAGCGGCACCGGCAACATCCAGACCCAATTCGCCAACACCGACGGCGGTTGGGAGTGGCGTCAGACCTTCCGCTCCGGAGACCTGATCTTCGACTCTCAGGAAGACGGTGCCAACGAGTGGGAAGTGGACATCGACGGCAACGTCACCGCCACCTCCTTCAACCCCACCTCCGACCGCAACTTGAAGCAGGGCTTCGATCCGGTGGATCCGGCGGACGTCTTGGAGCGTCTGGCGGCCATCCCGGTGACCCGCTGGAGCTACCGCGGCGACGCCGACGCTACCCCCCACATCGGCCCGGTGGCCCAGGACTTCCACGCCGCCTTCGGCGTCGGAGCCGACGACCGCCACATCTCCACCACCGACGCCGACGGCGTCGCCTTCGCCGCCATCCAGGCTCTCTACCAGCAGCTCCAGGAGACTCGGGCGGAGCTGGAGAAGCTGCGCGCGGAAACCATCCAGGGTTGCGAGCCCTGAGGCTAGCCTAGCCATCCGCGAGGCTCTTCGTTTCGCGGATCAGACCCGGGCCTGCGTGCAGGCTTTCCCTAGGGCGCCCTTTTCGGGCGCCCTTTTGCGTAGCCCCTCTTCGCTGGGCCCCCAAGACCCTCCATCCTCCTGCGATCTCAACCCTCAACATCCAGGAATGCTGGAACCGGAAGGGGCTTTTCAGCGCCGACCGCCGCCGGATAGGATGATGGGGTACTTGCGCCTCAGCGCTTCTCGATCAAGCGTCAGCAGAAGATTCTGCGGCCTGCTTGCCTCGATGTAGCCCGCGCAGTACTATTATCTTTTGTTGTATCCCGCCAGGAGAGTCTCGATATCCGCCAGTGCTCGACCGTCACCTCGGTCTCGACTCCTCGGTCGTAATTCCAAAGTGGCGGCGGGTGCGTGCGTTGCGTTGTTCCTGTATCTCGATCCCGCTTAGGAGGATAGAAATGAAACTAGTCCGCGTACTTCCGTTCCTTTGTCTCGCCCTGCTGCTGGCGCTGCCCTCGAGCTCCGCCGACGCCGCTCCGCCCACCGGCGACATCGTCGATGTCCGCTACTTCCCCGACGGAGTCGCCTTCGAGCCGCTGGTCAACCACGACGGCATCACTCTCACCATCACCGGCCCGCGCAAATTCGTCGAGGAACAGACCTTCGACCCCGGCAAGGGCGGGTTCCTGGACGCCCGCAGCTTCAAGGATGGCCAGTACCGCTGGGAAGCCCGCGCCATTCCGAAGCTCGACCAGAACATCAAGGATCGGCTGGTCCGGGCTCGCCTGGAAGGCGACACCGAGATCGTCTGCCAGCTGCAGGACGAGGGCATCCTGCCCATGGAGCCGCTGGTGCAGAACGGCTACATCTTCGTCGACCGCGGCCAGATCGTCGATCCCAATCGCACCGAGGAGGGCTCCAACGCGGAGGGCAGCCGTGCTTCTGAAGCGGAGGCCCTGCAGAACACCCAGGACCCCATCCTCACCAACCTTTACGCCGCCGACTTCGTGATCAACGACGACCTCATCGTCGATGGCAGCGCCTGCATCGGCTTCGACTGCGTCAACGGTGAGAGCTTCGGCTTCGACACCATCCGCCTGAAGGAGAACAACCTGCGCATCAAGTTCGACGACACCAGTGTCGCCGCCAGCTTCCCGCGCAACGATTGGCAGCTCACCGCCAATGACTCCGCCAACGGCGGCGCCAGCAAGTTCTCCATCGACGACGTCAGCGGCAACCGCACGCCCTTCACCGTCGAGGCCAACGCCCGCAGCCACTCCCTCTACGTGGACGACGGCGGCCGCATCGGCTCCCGCACCTCCACTCCGTCGACGGAGATCCACACCATCGACGGTGACACCCCGACCCTGCGCCTGCAGCAGGACGGCTCCTCCGGCTTCGCGCCCCAGACCTGGGACATCGCCGGTAACGAGACCAACTTCTTCATCCGCGACGTCTCCAACGGCTCGACCCTGCCCTTCCGCATTCGCCCCGGTGCTCCTTCCAGCTCGATCTTCATCGACGTGGACGGCGACATCGCAATCGGAACCAGCAGCGTCGACGACGCCGTACGGCTTCAGGTTCAGGAGGACACGGACTCCAACTTCGGCGGTCTGCGGGTGGAGAACGACGGCACCGGCAACATCCAGACCCAATTCGTCAACAACGCCGACGATTGGGAATGGCGCCAGAACTTCCGTCAGACCCGTCTGGACTTCAACTTCGGCACCGTCGGCTCGGTGAGCACTCAGTTCTCCCTGGAGAGCAACGGTGACGCCGAGTTCCAGGGGGACGTCACCGCCAACGGCGTGCTCCTGACCTCCGACCGCAACATGAAGGAGGACTTCCAGCCGGTGGATTCGTCGGACATCCTGACCAAGATCGGCGAGATGCCGGTGACTTCCTGGAGCTACAAGCGGGACCAGGGCGCCGTGCGCCACATCGGTCCGGTGGCCCAGGACTTCCACGCCGCCTTCGGCATCGGTCCCGACGACAAGCACATCTCCAGCATCGACGCCGACGGCGTCGCTTTCGCGGCGATCCAGGCGCTGTACCAGCAGCTCCAGGAAACCCGCGCCGAGCTCGAGCAGCTGCGCCAGCAGCTCGAAGAGTCGAACACCCAGGAGCCCTGAGGCTCCAGCGGGGCTAACCCCCCGCCTTCCGTTTGTCTAGTTGAAGCTCCCCGCGGGACTCGCTTCGGGTCCCGCGGGGAGCTTTTTTATTGATCAATTTCCTCTTGTTGTATTCTTTTGATAATTGCCTTCATTTCATTACTCCGGGCTTTTCCGGAGTGGAAATCGCTCGCAAACCAACAGGAGACAACATCATGCATCGAACCTGCCCCCTCACCCCCACCCGCCGTCCCCTCGTCTGCATCGCGGTAGCGGCTCTAATCCTGGCGCTGCCTCTCATCAGCTCCGCTCAGAATCTGTCGCTCACTACCGAAGACGCCAATAGCGCCCCGGCCTTGGAAATCGTCACCACCGACACCCTCGGTGTTCAGAACTTCCTCACCGTGGAAGCGACCGGCGATCTCAACCTGCGCTCCACCGTCACCGGCAACACCAACGGCACCTCGTGGGAATGGCGCCAGGTATACCGGGCCAACCAATTCAATCTCGAGTTGGACGGGGGCGACCAGCTGACCCTCTACAGCAACGGCGATGCCAACTTTCAGGGCGATGTCACCGCCAATGGCGTGTTCCTGACCTCCGACCGCAGCATGAAGGAGGACTTCCAGCCGGTGAATCCGGCGGACATCCTGACCAAGATCGGCGAGATGCCGGTCACTTCCTGGAGCTACAAGCGGGACCAGGGCGCCGTGCGCCACATCGGTCCGGTGGCCCAGGACTTCCATGCTGCCTTCGGAGTCGGAACCGACGACAAGCACATTGCCACCACCGACGCCCACGGCGTCGCCTTCGCCGCCATCCAGGCGCTCTACCAGCAGCTCCAGGAAACCCGCGCCGAGCTGGAGCAGCTGCGCCAGCAGCTCGAAGAGTCGAACACTCCGGAGCCCTGAAGCTCCACGTACCTAGCTCCGAATCCACGATCCCGGCCGCGCCAGCTCACCGGCTCTGCGGCCGGGATCTCGTTGTTCTGCAGCCGAACCAGAACATGGGTCCCCTCTTTTTCTGACCCGGGAACCACCGCAAATGCGGGATTTCTTGCTTTGAATCACGGCATAGTGCGCGATTTTGTGTTCTACTAGTGCATACGCTCATTGAGCTATTTATCTTCATTGCTTGCTTTCTGCCAGGAGAGTCTCGAGCTCCCGGTGCCTTCGCCCCGCGTCTTCGGAGAGATTCCACGACGGAAGCACTCCGAGGCGCGGCCGAAGAGATCGCCGACGTGTATCTCTCCCCTGTTCCTTCCATGGAGGACTCGACCATGCAACGGATCCGTCTCGTCCCACTGCGCCGTTTCCCATCCCTTCCCCTCTCAATCCTCGCCCTCGCCCTTCTCCTGCTATCCACCAGCCTCGCCGCCCAGACCAGCGAGGACATCGTGAGGGTCAGCTACGACCCCAGCGCCTTGAGCTTCGATCCCATCATCGCCCACGACGGCATGACCCTCACCGTCACCGATTCGCGCAAATTCATGCACGTCCAGCAGTTTGCCGACGACGAAGGGGGCACTCTGGAGATCCGCGGCTTCGCCGACGGGGTCTACGATTGGGAGGTCCACGCCCGGCCGGATCTCGCTCCGGAGCTGGCCCAGCAGATCGCCGAGGATCGGGCGGAGAACGACATGACCCTGGTCTGCGACCTCCAGGACAAAGGCATCCTGCCGCTGGTCCCGCTGATGCAGAGCGGCACCTTCACCATCATCGGCGGGAGCATCGTCGATCCCAACCGGCCGGAGGAGGGCAGCGAAGAGACCCAGGCCACCGCCGAGGCGTCGCGCCAACCAGGAGCCACCGTCGACGGGCTGACCAACGCCACCGACGAGTTCTACACCAACAGCAACCTCTACGTGCACAACAGCGCCTGCATCGGGTTCGACTGTCCCTCCTCGGGGCTCAGCTTCGGTTCGGACACGATCCGGCTCAAGGAGCACCGGCTGAGGATCCACTTCGAGGACACCAGCGTCGGCAGTTTCCCCAGCACTGACTGGCGCATCATCGCCAACGACGCCAGCGCCGGCGGCGCCAACCGCTTCCGGATCCAGGACGCCACCGCCAGCCGCATCCCGTTCTCGGTGGAGGCCAACGCCCGCAACCACGCGCTCTACGTGGACAACGGCGGCCGGGTAGGGTTGGGCACCTCGAATCCGGTGGTGGAAATGCATATGGTGAGCGGCGATACGCCGACCTTGCGGCTCAACCAAGACTCGTCGGCGGGCTTCGGCTCGCAGACCTGGGACGTAGCGGGCAACGAGAGCAGTTTCTTCATCCGCGACTCCACCAACGGCTCCCAGCTGCCCTTCCGCATCCGCCCCGGCGCGGACAGCAACAGCATCTACATCGAAAACGACAACGACATCGCCTTCGGCACCTCGAGCATCGACCCCGACGTCCGCTTCCAGGTGCAGGCCAACACCAGCGCCAACTTCGCCGGTCTGCGGGTGGAGAACACCGGCACCGGCAACATTCAGACCCACTTCGCCGGCAATAGCTGGGAGTGGCGCCAGACCTTCCGTTCCGGCGACATGATCTTCGACTCCCAAGAGGACGGCGCCAACGAGTGGGAGCTGGACACCGACGGCAACGTCACCGCCACCTCTTTCAACCCCACCTCCGACCGCAACTTGAAGCAGGGCTTCGAGCCGGTGGATGGGGGGCAGATCCTGGAGCGCCTGGCGGCCATTCCGGTGACCCAGTGGAGCTATCGTGGGGACGCCGCGGGCACCCAGCACATCGGACCGGTGGCCCAGGACTTCTACGCCGCCTTCGGCGTCGGAGCCGACGACCGCCACATCTCCACTACCGACGCCGACGGCGTCGCCTTCGCCGCCATCCAGGCCCTCTACCAACGCCTGCTGGAGAAAGAGCAGACTCTGGAGCAGGTGCAGCGGCAGAATCGGGAGCTGGCGGCGCGCCTCGAGGCCCTCGAAGCCTCCGCGCCCTGATCCCCGCCAACCGGCCTAGGAGCTTGCGACTGCGGATGCTCCACTAGATCCTTTCGCCAACTTCGTGGGCGGACTGCCCACGAAGTTGGCGGATTGCACCCTTTGCTGTCAGCGTCGGAGGCCCCAAATCAGGGATTTCGGCGTCCCTCGGCGCGGGCAGCGATCTTGCTCCTGTTCGAGGTAGGACATTTCTCGACCGCGAAGAAAGTAGCCCTACCGTGCTACGGGAGCCTCGCGAGTCCCCTCCACCGGTCTCGAAGCCGCCGCTCACCGAGCGGACGCAGAAGGACGGAGGCGCCTCGATACCTTTCGGCCTATTTTTATGGAGGACTGTTTGTGAAACACCTGACCACCGGCCTCGCCCTCGCCACCATCATCCTGCTGTGCCCGGGAATCCTCGACGCTGCGCCCCTTCAGGACGCTCAGATCGTCGAGGTCGCCCACGACCCCGGCGCCCTGATCTTCGCGCCGATCTTCGGCCACGGAGGCATGCAGCTGACCGTCACCGGCCCCTCCGAATTCGTTCACTCCCAAGACTTCGTCGCTGGAGAAGGGGGCATTCTCGACGCCCGAAGCCTGGCGGACGGTGTCTACAGCTGGGAGATCGTCGCTCGCCCCGACCTCAGTCAGGAGTTGGCGGAGCGCATCGCCCGGGCTCGTCAGAACGGGGATCTCGCTCTGATCGAAGACTTGAAGAAACGAGGCGTTCTCCCAGAGTCCCCGCTGATGCAGAACGGCACTTTCACCGTCGTCCACGGCCAGGTGGTGGATCCCTCTCTGACGGAAGCCGCCGGCGATGGAGCTCAGGCGGCGACGGATGGGAGCCGTAGCCCCGCCACCGGATCCGGCGGGATCACCAACGCCACCGACGAGTTCTACGCCAGCGGTGACCTCTACGTGCACAACAGCGCCTGCATCGGCTTCGACTGCCCCACTACGGGCCTCAGCTT
>JAXHTF010000167.1 GCA_034211275.1 Acidobacteriota bacterium | reverse complement strand
TCGGCAAAGGAACCAAAAGCAAGTAGCGTATTTAAGGAACAGAAAATGAGAATTGACCATTCTAAGAGGCCGGTTATACCGTCAACCGCCAGAAGGTGAGCTTCGGCGGCTCCGGTCCCCAGGGAGTCATCGAGGCCAAGAAGGCGGACGAGGGCCGCAGCGTGAATCTGACCATGACCAGCGAGGGCGACGGTGCCCAGGGCATGGTGCAGTATGGGGAGAAGCCCTAGGAGCTTGCTGCCCCCCTCGCCGACCGACGCGAAACGCCGCCGGGGATTTTCCTCGGCGGCGTTTTTTCATGCCCGCTGGTAAGGTTCCCGGAACTTCGCTAACCTAGTCGAAAGAGAAAAGTCGAAAAGACCGACGGTGGGTCTGCCGGATCCTCTGCGGGGCTGCGTGCCCCGGGGGGAGAGGCGCTACTCAGGAGGCGACGATGAGAAAGGTCCCGGCGTTCCGCTCCCCCGCGCTGCTCCTTCGGCCAGCGTGTCTCTATCTGTTCCTAGGGTTGGGGCTCGTATTCCCGGCCCTGGCCCAGCCCCCGGTTGGCGGCACGGAAGCCCGCGAGCCCACCAAGCGGGCCCTGCTCATCGGCATCAACGAGTACAAGACCGACAAGGTGTCGGACCTCGCCGGCTGCGTCAACGACGTCGAGCTGATGCAGGATGTGCTGATCGGGCGCATGGGCTTCGAGCCGGAGAATGTGCGCATTCTGACGGACGAGAAAGCGACCCGGGCCGGCATCCTGGCGGCGATCCAGGAGCACCTCATCGCCCCCTCCGAGCAGGGCGACATCGCCGTGCTCCACTACAGCGGCCACGGCTCGCGGATGATCGACACCTCCGGCGACGAGCTCGACGATCTGGACGAGACCATCGTCCCCCACGACTCCCGCACCGAGGGCGTTTTCGACATCAACGACGACGAGATCAACGGGCTCATGACCCGGCTCTCGGACAAGACTCCCCACGCCATCTTCATCCTGGATAGTTGCCATTCCGGCTCCGCCTCCCGCGCCGCTGCGGGCGAGGGCCGAGTGCGCCAGACCCCGTCGGACGAACGCACGCCGCCGCCGCCGGAGTCCTTCGCCCTGGGGCAGCGGGACCTCACCGGGGCTGCCGACGATTTCCGCTTACCGGGATCGGACTATGTGCTGATCTCCGGTTCCAAGGCCAGCGAGCTATCCAACGAGACGCGCTTCGGTGAGCTGCGCCACGGTGCCATGACCTACTATCTGGCGAAGGCCTTGCAGTCGGCGGCGGGGGAGCGGGTGACCTACCGCGACATCATGGAGCGGGTGCAGTCGGACGTCACCGCCCGCTTCTCCTCCCAGCATCCCCAGCTCGAGGGCACCGGAGTCGACAATCTGATCTTCGGCGTCGAGCGCCTGTCCCCCAAGCCCTACGTGCTGGTGGATCCGGTGTCCGGTGAGACGGCCGAAGCCGGCGAGGCGGTGAAGATCTTTGCCGGAGAGCTTTTCGGCCTGACCGAAACCAGCATCCTGAAGGTCTACCCGCCGGGCACTCATGACTTCGCCGATCCAGAGCTCACCCCCGCCACGATCAGCATTACCACCCCGGGTGCTCTGAGCTCCACCGCGACGGTGGAGGAGGGCAGCGTCGAGCCCCGCTCCCGGGCGGTCCTCGAGGCCGTCGCGCCGCCGGACTTCTATGTGGGCGTCTATCTCGAGCCGCGGAAGGATGAGAACGGCGAGCTGGTTTCCGGCGAGCTTTCGGAGACCCTTCAGACGGTGCGGGAGGATTTGGCGCTCCACGAGTCGGTGCAGGTGGTGGAAGACCCGGCGGCGGCGCAGATCCGCATTCGTGAGACTGCCGAACGTGTGGTGCTCCAGGGCAGCGTCGTAGACGAGCTGGCGGCGGTGATCGCCGGGCAGCCCGAGACTGTGGGCAAGGTCGTGGAGGAGGTGGCACGCTGGGGCCGTTGGTTCGGTCTGATGGCCATCGACAACCCTAGCCCGGGGCTGAGCGTCGATCTCATCCTGCGCCGGCACGAGCCACTGGCAGCTCTCCCGAACCCCGTCATCGAGGCGAGCACTTCCGGTCCACCGGGGGAGGTCCTGCCGGAAACGGTATCCGACGGCACTTGGGTGGAGATCGAGGTGGCCAACACTTCGAACCGGGAGCTCTTCCCGGTGGTCTTGGATCTCAATGCTCAGGGGGAGAGCCACGTGCTCTATCCGGTTGCCAACATCCCCGACGGATTGCCGCCGGGCAAATCGGTGATGATCCGGGTACCGGCCTGGATTCCGGAGGGGAGAGATCATTCCGCCGATTGGATCAAGGTCATCGCCAGCACCGAGTCTCTCCCCGTCGCTCTCTTCAAGCTGCCGCCGAGAGCCCGTGGCGAAAGGGAGTCCTCTGAAGAGGACGAAGGGCCTCTGCGGGCCTTCCTGCGCAGCTGGAATCAGGGTGGCACCCGCAACTTGGGGGCCGGCATGCCAGGGTTGGCGCCGGTGCCGGTGGATGGCTGGGCGGTAGCCCAGCGAGTGCTGCGGGTGCAGCGCTCGGCGGTGGAGAGCAGCGGTGTGGCGCTGCACTTCGACGAGGCGGTGAGCACCGACACCGTGGAATCGCGGCTGGTGGCGGGGCAGCGCAGCATCTGTGGTGACGATCCCGACTCCGTCTGCTACGAGCTGGCAGGCTTCGAGGGGGACGACACCATGGTCCAGGTGCGCACCCCCAAGACCCGCTCCGACGGCGGCCGCACCACCTCCGTGGGGGCGAGCTTCGAGGAGGCCTACCGGGTGCGGGAGGAGACCGGCGCCCGGCGCGCCGAGCCGCTGCTGGCGCTGGAGATCGAGCGCGCCTCGGACGCCCCCCGGCCCGACGATCCGGAGGAGCTGGATGCCGAGACCCGCGGCCTGGGTGGAAAAGACCACGATGACCGGGCCAAGAACAACGACATCTGGCACCTGCAGTACATCCGCGTCCCCGAAGCCTGGGCGAACCTGCGCCAGAGCCGCAGCAAGACCGAGGGCCAGGAAGCGGAAGGGGTGACGGTAGCGCACCTCGACACCGGCTATCTCGAACATCCGGAGATCTGGAGCCCCGACGGTAGTGGTCCTATCTGGCCGGAAAAGGGCTGGGACTACCTCGGGAACGACGACGATCCGGTGGACGAACAGTCGGACGAATTCCTCGAGAACCCCCGCCACGGCACCGGCAGCGGCAGCGCCATCGTCAGCCCCGCCGGCTGCCAGCTGGAAGATGCCGAGAAATGCCCCACCGGCGGCGGCCGGGGAGCGCGGCTGGTGCCCCTGCGGGTGGATGCCTCGGTGGTGCAATTCAACACCCAGCGCATGACCCAGGCCATCCTCGACGCCTCCGCCGGACCCGGGAGGAGAGTCAAGACCGCCACCGACGTCAGCTCCATCGCCATGGGTGGCGTGCCCAGCTGGGCGCTGTGGAAGGCGGTGCGCAAGGCGGAGCAGCGGGGCCACCTGATCATCGCCGCCGCTGGCAACTACGTGAAGAAGGTGGTGTGGCCGGCGCGGTTCAAATCCACCATCGCCATGGCGGCGGTGAACGCCGGCTGCAAGCCCTGGGCCGGCACCTCCATCGGTCCCAACGTCGACTTCGCCGCCCCCGGAGTCTCGGTGTGGCGGGCGAACCTGGACGAGGAGGGGGACTTCGCCACCGGTATGGGCACCGGCACCACCTACGCCACCTCCACCACCGCCGGCGTGGCGGCGCTGTGGATCGCGAGACACCAAGGCACCGACGAGTTTGACCGCATCCGCGAGGACGGCCAGACCACCGAGGTCTTCCGCAGCCTGCTGAAGCAGACCGTCTGGCGCCCCAACGGGTCCAAGAAGCCCGACACTGCCACCTGCGACGACGACGCCGGCTGGAATCGCTTCTTCCTTGGCGACGGCATCCTCGACGCCGCGGCGCTCTTGGACAAATCCCTGGCGGACGCCGATGCCACCCGCGCCGTGGAAGCCGAGGCGGTGGAGGATCTGCCGCTGTGGACCTCCCTCTACCCCGAAGCCACCGGCCTGCAGGTAGCCCAGCAGGACTACCGCCGGCTCTTCGAGCTCGATCCCCAGGCGGATCTGGAGACGGTGGCCATCTACGAGGCGGAGGTGATGTATCACTACGCCACCTCGGAGCGGGTGCAGGAAGCGGTGGACCAGGTGGCGCTGGCCAACGACCGCAGCCCCGGCGCCTACCTGCGCATCCGCGAGGAATTGCGCGCCCGAGATCTCTCCGACAGCCTGCGGGAGGCTCTGCGGTGAGCTTCCGCCCCATTCCTGGCCGCTTCGGTGGGCCGCCGGTCATCGGCTGCCGCCTTCAGGGCTGGCTTGGCCTGGGGGTGGCGTGGGTGCTCTCGCTGATGGTGCTGGCGCCGGTGCAGCCGGCCCAGGCCCAAGAGGCGCCGCGCAAATACGCCCTCCTCATCGGCATCAATGAATACACCGCCGAAATGGAGAACGTGCCGCGGCTGCGCTTCGCCCGCAACGACGCCGAACAGCTTTGTGAGGAGTTGGAGCAAAGGGGTTGGGACGCCCGCAAGGTGGTGGATGAAGATGCCAGCCGCCGCCGCATCATCCAGGAGCTGATGAGGATCGCGGCGGTGGCCAAGCCTCAGGACACGGTGCTGGTTTACTTTGCCGGTCACGGTCTGCGGGACAAGGTGGGCCGAGAGCACACCTATTGGTTGACCTATCCCTCCACGCTCTCGAGCCTCGCCGTCGACGCCCTGCGGCTCACCCACCTGATGGAGTACGTCGGGGACATCCCCGCCGGCCGCAAGGTGGTGATTCTCGACCATTGTCACAGCGGCGACGTCGATCGCGTGGCGCTGGACGGCGGTCCGGCCCGGGGGGTCGGAGAGCCGGCTGCTGGTGGTGCCGGGGAAAGTCTGAGCCGCGATGCCGCTGGCCGGCCGCAGGTGACCCGCAATCTCTTCCCCAAAGAGGGCTTTGTTCAGACGGTGGAGGACGCGGGCATCTCGGGGCTGGTGGTGCTGGGGGCGGCCCGGGACGACGCCTATGAATTCGATGATCTGGGCCACGGCATGTTCACCTACGGGCTGCTCAAGGCCCTGCGGGATCCAGAGACGGACGTCGATGAGGACAAAATGCTCTCCTTCCAGGAGCTCTGGGTCTCTGCCCGCGACGAGATGATGCGGCAAGCGCAGCTAAAGGGGGTAGTCCAGGAGCCCATCGAGGTCACCCAGGGGAAGAACCTATCTCTGTGGAACGACCTTTTCGAGGCGGCCCTGGGAAGCGACGACGACCTGGCGGCGGAGCGCGACGCATTGCAGCAGTTCCTCACCCAGCTGGATTCGGATGTCTCGGATCTTCCCCTCGACCTAGCCGAGGAGCAGAGATGGAACCGGGTGCTGGTGGCCTGCGTCGCCTCCCTCATGGGTTGGCACATGGCGCTGGCGAGCGACCCTCCTCAGGAACCTAATGAGCTGGATCTGGAGATCGTCAATGAGCTGAAGGCCGTGCAGCACCTGTCGGGGCAGTCGACGATGACCATGAAGGTCATGCTCGAAATAAAAGTTGAAGGCCTGATCGGGCGGGGAGGGGAAACACCATGAGCGGCACTGCTCGCAATCGTCTGGCCAGGATCTTCTACCCGCTGTTCCTAATCCTTGCGTTGGCGGTTCCCGGGACCGGCGTGGCCGCCATGGCTCCCGCCGAATCCGCCCGCTATGCCTTCCTGCTGGGGGCGGACGAGGAGGCCACCGCGAGGCTGGGGGATGTGCTCGCCTATCGTTACGGCTACCAGGTGACCGACGCTACAGGGCTGTCGAGCTTGGCGGCTATCGAGGGGGCGGTGCTCGAGGTGCAGGACCGGGTCGGTCCCAAGGACGACATCCTCGTGTTCATCGGCCTTCCCTTCATCCGCCGCCCGGAGCTCTACTTCCTGCCCCGGGGGGCCAGCCCCGAGGAGCCTTGGACCCTGGTCTCGGCGGACTACGTCTCCCGCCGGCTGGTGGCCCTCAGTTTCGGCAGCGGGCTGTGGATCTATCCTTCCTGCGCCGGGGAGCCGAGGGAGCTCTATCGAGAGCTGGAGCCGCTGCTCTTGGGCACCAATCAGCCTCCCCTGGACCTGCTGCTGGTGTGCGATCTCGAGACTATGGCCTCCTCGGAGAGGCGCGGCATGGTCCCGGAGCAGGGGGAGGCCGCTCCACGGCCGGTGCCCTGGCGGACGGCGTTGGTGGCGGAGCTGCTCAGCGATCTGCTGGAGGGACCCGAGGCCAGCCAGCAGGCGGTGAGCAGTCACGACCTAGCTTACGCCCTCTCCGCGGCCCGCAAAGGCTTCGAGGCGCAGGCGGAGCAGCCGCGCAATCGCCGTGGTTTGCCCTTCGAGCTGGTGGCTACCGGCAGCGTCGAGCAATACGCCCTGCGCTTCGCCGGGGCCCGAGACCTTGAGGAGCTGTTGGCGATTCTTGATCGATTCGGCTCGTCGGCACGCTCCGACGAGCTGGTGGCCCGGGGATATTTGAGTTTCTTGGTGCGGCTGACCTGGGACGGTAGTGGACAAACCGAGGCCGCGCTAGGTCTGGAGGAGCTGGTCCGGCTGCGCATCTCGGCGGTGGAGCGTTTGGCGGGCTGGTCGTCCCCGGCAGGTCTCGACGCCCTCGGCGAGGTGGTGGAGCTTGGATCCGACGACGTGCGTTGGCGGGCGGTCCAGCAGCTGATCCGAAGCGACCTGCGGGAAAAGGATCGGGAGGTGCTTCGGGAAGCCTTGGATGACAACAGCCCCCGAGTGCGCTCGGCGGCGGTGAGCGGTCTCAGCCTGCAGCGGGATCTCCCTTCGCTACCGATCTTTCGGGAGCTGGCCCAGGACGATCCCGACATCGAGGTGCGGCTGGCGGCGATCCAGGCGGTGGCCTTCTTGGGGGGCGAAGAAGCAAAGCCCCTTCTGGTCCAGTTCCTCGGCGACGACGAGCCGCGGATTCGGCGAGAGGCCGCTCACGGTCTGGCTCGTCTCGGACCTTCCGAGCCGGCGACGGAAGCTCTCGTGGCCAGGCTGAGGGAGGACGCCGACGAGGAAGTGCGTGCGGCGGCTGCCACGGCTCTGGGGCGCACCTGGACGCCGCAGCAGCGGGGGGAGGTCCTGGCAGCCTTGGTCGAGGTTCTCGACGGCGATCCGGGCGGCGGTGGCGACAGCAGGACCGCTGTGGCGGTGATCGGGGCCTTGAGCCGGGTCGGCGGCGAGGTGGCGCTGCAGCGTCTGCGGTCTTTGCTGGACCAGGAGTTGCCCATGCCTCTGCGCATCGCGGCGATTCAGGGTCTCTACCGTGTCGGTCCCGACGATGCCCTGGACGAGTTGGCGGCGGCGGCGGCTTCGGAGGAACCCTCTCTCCGCTTGGCGGCTGTGGCTGCCCTCAGCGGTGCCGAGTCGAATCGGGCGCTGAAGATCTTGGTCAGCCGCCTCGATGACCCTGACTCCTACGTGCGCGCGGAGGCGGAGCGCTCGATGCGCAAGATCGATCCCTCCGGCGAACGGACCGCTGCTTTGATCCAAGACCCGGAGCAGGAGCTGACGCTGATCTACAGCCAGGATGGCAAGGTTCCGACCCCGATGGCGCCGGATACCCAGACCAATTTTTGGATCGAGAGTCTGGGCGCCGAGAACGTCCGCCTGCGCCGGGCAGCGGTGGATGCACTGGCCATCAGCTCGGATCCGACGGTGGTGGATCGTCTGACCCACGTGTTATTGACCGGCGATGTCCTGGCGCGCCAGAACGCCGCTGCTGCTTTGGGCGGCCGGCCGGAGGGAGAGAAAGAGTCGCTGAAGCTTCTGGTCGCCGCTCTCCAGGACGTCAACAGCGCAGTGCGGGTGGCGGTGGTGAAAGCGCTGGGGCGTCGCACCGAGGCTGCGGCTCTGGTGCTGGTGATCCGGGCCACCGATGACGACAGCGCCGACGTGCGCCGGGCGGCGGTGGAGGTCCTGGGTGCTTCCTCCGACCAGCCCGAGGCGCGGGCGGCCTTGGAGCGGCTGGCCAAGGAGGACGAGTCCAGCCTGGTGCGGGAGAGTGCCGTCCAGCAGCTGGTGCGGCGGGATCTCGGGCGGGCCCAGCAGCGCGAATGATCCTCCGGGGCGGCTGTCAGCTAGCCGCGGCCGGTCATCGCCGGGTCAGCAGCAAGTCGGTCTCGCCGTAGAGCACGTAGGCCAGGTAGGTGGGATTGGGATCCTCGGTGAACAGCCGCCGGGCTTCCCGGATCGCCCGCGCCGGGCTGCCGCCACCGTCTTCCAGATCTGTTTCTAGGGCTTCATAGAACCGGCCGGCAAACCGAGCCGCCGCCTGGTCGCCCACCGGCCACAGCGTCCCCACATAGCCCGACGCCCCGGCTTCCAAGAAGGCCGGGGCCCAGCCCTCGGCGAAGCCCAGGCTTTGGTGCGTCTTGCCGACGCTGCAGGCGTTGAAGAAGATGAAGGGATGGTTGCGCAGCCGCGGCGCCGGCAGCAGTCCCAGCCATTCGTTGAGGGTCACCGGCTGGTCCGAGAGCAGGATGGAGTAGGTGGTGCCTGTGGCGTCGTCCCGGCTCTCGACGCCATGGCCGGCGAAGTGCAGGATGCCGTTGGGTAGCTCTTGGGTGATCTGGACCAACTCGTCGTAGGTGCTGGGGCGAATCTTGGCGGAGACGGGCTGGAAGGCTTGCAGGGATTGAACCTCCGCGGCGGTGCCGAGGAGCGGCGGCCGGTAGTCGGGGCGCAGGACCCATAGAGCGTCCAGGGGCACTTCCCCGGGCATGCGCACAAAGCGGCCGCGGCGGCGCGGTGCGTGACCGCGGGCGATGTCGAACTCCAGTCCCAGGAAGTCCCGTTCCTCGAGACCGTCCAAGCCCTCCCGGGAGGGCCGCATGAGCTCCCAGGGAATGGATGGGTCGTCGGCGTAGATTTGCAGCGAGTCGAAGTCATTCCCCAGGCCGTCCGCCAGGTCCCAGAAGGCATCCTGGAAGGCGGGGGGTGCCAGGCGCTGCCAGAGCACCCGGCCGATGCGCACGGCGGTGGCTCGGGCGCGGCCATCCTCCGCCGCCTGCCGTTCTTCCGGCCGCGGTCCCAGGTTGCGGGATGCCGCCACCGCTTCGAGCTCGGCGTAGAGCTGCTCTAGGGATTGCCGGTCTTCGGCGGAGAGGGGCTCGGTCTCGATGTAGATGGGTGGTCCGAAGACCGGAGCGGAGAGGATCAGGGAGCGGTCGGAGACGACGATCTGGAGATCCGCTTCCTCCCGTTCCCAGAACATGGCGGCGGGCTCGGCCTCCTCCTGCGGCAGCTCGGCGGGTTTCAAGGCCGCGCCGACCTTCATCGTTTCGGAGACGCGTACCAGCAGGCGATTCTCGTACCAGAACGAAGCGGCGATGGGGAGCTCCTTGCCGTCCGCCCAGCCGTCCTCTCCCGGTATCGCTTGGAGCTGGAACACCGCCGGCTCCGAGGGCTTGTCCCGCTCCATGTTCACCGTCCGCACCGCCTCGCCCCCGACGATCTCGCAATCCGGCGCTTCGAGGATCACGGTGAGCTGCCATTGGGATTGATCCGGCAGCTGAAGCTCTTGGTTGGCCACCTCCATCCCCGGGGGCTCGACCTCCAGCGAGGCTGTGACCTCGAAGACATCTCCCACCGGCACTTCCTCCGGCGCCTGCAGCCAGGGGTAGCGCTCGACGGTGATGGTGTCGGGGTTGACACGCTCGAGAGTCAGGCAGCCGGGGATCGACCAACCGGCGATCAGGAGGACACCGACGACACCTGCAGTCTTGCCGCATAGAGCAAGGGCTTGGCGCCACCGGGGGCGGGGCTGCTGGGAAGAGGATCGATTCATTTCGTTAGCTCCTTGGCTAACGATTCACGTTACCAGTCAGCCCCGTTGCAGTCCATCGGACGGACAGGACTCTGCATGCTCAGCGACCACTTTCGTAGGTCGAATCCCGGTTCGAGACGAGGGAAGACTCCGAGGCGCGCACCGCAGGCGCGGGTCGATGCGGGGCTGAACTACGAGAACGAAGGCAGGGTGTGAGTCCGACCCTCGTTCTCCTTCTTCAGGTAGTCCATCAGCGGCGCGAAGTACTCGAGCATGGGCTGGGCGTTGAGGTCCTGGCCCAGGGCGTCCTGGAGCACCTTGCGCCAATCTTCCGTGGCGCCCTTCTCGAGGATTCCGCGGAGGAAGTTGCCCACCTCCTGGTTGCCGTAGTAGTTGGTGGCGTGGAGGTCCTGCTCCAAGATCTCACCGGCGATGTGGGAGTGCAGCTGATGCAGCAGGACGTAGGACAGGGCGTAGTCGTAATACTGAGCCGCGTCGTTGATGATGTGGGTCTTGGTGCAGGCGTCGCAGCCTTCCTCACCGCGGTCCGCCGGCGGCTCGATGCCCTGATACTTGAGGGCGTGATCCCACCAGGCCCGGTTGTAGCTGTCGGGGCTCACAGCACCGGTGTAGAGATCGTGCTCGAAGTGGCTCATGGTGCCGGCGGAGAAGGGAATGAAGACCACCGTGTCCAGAGCTTCCTTGAGCAGGCGGCGGGTGGCGGTGGCCTCGTCGGTAGGGCCTTCACCGCCCTCGATGAGGCCGCGCTCCACCAGGAACGGCTGGTGCAGGGAGACCATTCCCAAGAGGCTCCCGACACCCTCGTGGAAGGCGCGGTTGGCGCCCTCCCGCAGCAGCGGCGGAACCTCCGGCCGGCTGTAGGCGCGGAAATAGTAGATATGCCCCAGCTCGTGGTGGGTGGTGACCCACCAACGCTGATTGGGTTCGACGCTCATCAGGCAGCGCACGTCGTCCGCCAGGTCCATATGCCAGGCGCTGGCGTGGTTGTTCTTCTGCCACTCGGCTCCTTCGGGAGCGGGGTAGAGGGACGAGCGCTCCCAGAACGTCTCCGGCAGGGGCTCGAAGCCGAGGCTGACGTAGAAATCCTCCGCCTGCCGGACGATCCATTCGTCTTCGTGCTCACCGAGGACGCCGTCCAGATCCTGTCCTTCCACTTCCACCAGCGCCTGCCAGTCCTGAGCCCAGCGGTTGGGCAGCCAGTGGGCCGGCAGGAGCTCCGGTACCTCGGTGCCGTAGCGCTCCGCCAGCTCGTAGCGGGTCCAGGTGTGGAGCTCGCGGTAGAGGGGCCAGATGTCCCGCACCAGGCCCTGCAGCAGATCCATCATCTCCTGCGAGGTCATGCCGTAGTCGGAGACCTGGTAGGCGAAGTAGTCGTCGTAGCCCAGGGAGGCGACAGTGCTGTTGCGCAGATCCACCATCGAGGTGAGATCCTCCCGCAGCACCCGGCCTACTTCCTTGGAGGTCGTCCAAACCTCTTGGCGCCGATCCAGGTCGTCGACGCTCTCCAGCAGGCTGTCGATGCGGTTGGTGTCGATGGGCTCGCCGTCGAGCTCGAAGGTGAAGCCGAAGAGCTCCTCGTTGGCCTTGGCCTCGGCGGCGATGCGCTGCTCCACCAGCTCCGGCACCGTCTGGGGGAAATTGGCGGCGCGGTAGAGCACCGACTCCAGTTGGCGGGCGGAGAGAGGCGTCAGATCGTCGCGGCGTTCCAGATAGAGCCGGGCCTGCTCGATGACCTCCAACGAGCCGGTGTAGCTGGCCAGAGCCTGCTGTGCCGCCTCGGTGCGCTTACGGTTGGTGTCGTCACCCTCGACGATGCGGGTGTTGCTGGCCCACTCCGCCTCGCTGGCGGCGCTGTAGAGCTCGACGAAGCGGTCGTTGTAGTCCTGGAGGAAGCTGTCCACCTCCCCCTGGAGGGCGCTGATCTCCTCCGATCCCGGACCATCGCCGGTGGATCCGCCGCCGCAGCCGACGGCCAGGAGCAGGCCGCAGCAGAGCACGGCGAAGGCGCTCGATCCGCCGCGGCGGAGAGTAGACAAGAGGGCAGGGGACGACGAGCTCAGAAACAGCATGAAAATCCTCCGAACGGTGAAAGCCTGGCTCAAGCCCGTAGGGCGTGCCAGAAAATACGCGGTAGCTTGAGGGGTGACGGGTGGGCCTCGAAGCCCGCCAGGTCCGAGGATAGCTTACGGCAGGTGGCGTGGCTGACGAACCAGGGGGGCTTGGGGAAGGCCATGAACGGCGAGCGGACGATGGCTTTTTGAGGACGGTCGAACATATGGGCGTTGTGCACGAAGCCGGTGCCGGACTCGATGTCGTAGAGATCGTTGCCCGGATAGGCGCCCCACGGGGTGTTCATCAGAGCGAATCCGACGGCGGCCCAATGGTTGAACGACACGGTGCCATAGCGTAGATCCGCCTCAGCCTGCTCGAGGGCGGCGGCCAGTTGGGGATCCCGCCGCGACGAGGGGTGCACCAGGAGGGTCGCGTTGAGGTTGCCCCACAGCTTCTCGTTGGCGAATTCTACCGCCTTGTGGACGAATTGAGCCGGGGAGGCGGCTTCCAGCGGAGCCTCGCAGAACACGCCGCAGAAGGCCTCGGTCTGGAAGCAGATCTCGTCCTCCCGATCTGCGGCGACGCCGGGAATGAACGCCCAGGGGAGATGGCCGTCCCGATGCTCGCCGAAGGTTTCCGCCTCGGGATGGGCCTCTAGGAAGGTGCGGAAGCGATCTTCGGCCCCCGGATAGAAAGCCTTGCGCTGGGGCGCCTGACCCAGTACCTGGCGGATGGCGTCGAGGAGCTGATCCCGCTGCGGCCAGCTGGCGTGCAGGATCACCACCCGGGTGGCGTTGCAGTTGAACCCGGCGTTGTTGGTCAGGGAGGAGACGATGTTTTCCGCCTGGTATTCGATGTCGGAGCCGGACCAATGCCCGGGTACCACGATGAGGGGGCTGACGTTGCCGAGCTCCGAGGTGATGGGCTTGGTCACCCGCGGGCGGCGCTGACGCCGGCGGTCCTGAGCCTCTTCGCCGGTACCGAAGGCGATGGCCTGGACGGTGCGGTCGGATCCGGTGATGTGGATGTCGTCGACGCCGTCGTGGGAGCACAGATACTCTCCCTCCTCGGCACCGCCGTAGACCACCCGCAGCACCCCGCGCTGGACCAACGCGGCGAAGCCTCCCTCCAGCAGCGGTCCCAGGTAGGCGTTCACCGGGTGCATCTTGTAGAGCACCACCGAGTTGTCCACGAAGAGTTTGTGCAGCGCGTCGGTGGGGCCGATGGAGGAGACGTTGCCCGCCCCCAGCACCAAGGAGACCCGGCCTTCACCGCCCAGGTCTCGATAGGTGGCGGCCTGATGCTCGGCCAGCTCGTCCTCCGCCACGCCGGGCTCCATCCACACCTCGGCGCTGACGCCGGGGAAGAAGAGGCGGTCGTAGAGGGACGACGGGAAGACCCGGGCGACCACCTGACCATCGTCCCGGGTGCTAACCGGCCCGGGGATCTCGGGCACGCCGTCTCGGGCGATCTGGCGCATGGAGTCCCGCAGCAGGCGCAGATCCCGCAGCACCAGGTAGGGCCCCACCAGCCATTCCTCGCCGCTCAAGGGGGCATCCGCCGGCAGCCCCTCCGCCCGCCGTACGGAATCCGCCCAGCGGTCGGAGATGGTGGTGAAGTCGTCGATCAGGCGATCCAGCAGCACCGCCCGCTCCACCGCGGGCACCGCCGCCCACTCGCTCTTGCGCCGAGCCAGATCCGCTACCGCCTGGTCCAGCTCACCCTGGGGAGTTGCGGCTGGAATGGGTCCCTGGGAGCTTGCCCGGGGCGCTTCGATGGATGGTTCAGAGGAAGTCAGTTGGGCCGTGGTCATCGTCGCAAGATAGCATAGCGCTCGCCGGTTCCCGGCGCCGTGCCGAGGCCTGGAACCATCGCCGTGGACCCTCGGGAATGTTGGAGAGGAGACCGAAACCAATGCGAGCCATCGACCAAGACGTGATGAACCGCCTCTTCGAGGTGGTGGACGAGCTGGGCTTGAGCCGCGAAGCGGTAGAGGTCCCCCTGCTGATGGCCGGCGACGGCAATGTCCGCTCCCTAGGACCAGGCCGCGGCCTCCCCCAACGCTTCGAGATCGAGCTCCCCGACACCGACGACCTCACCCCCTTCCTCACCGACCTCCCCCAAGCCCTCCGCCAGGCGGGGTGGAGCGGGGATCGGGAGGCCTGAGGCTGCTGGGGGAGTTCTCAAGCCAGCTAGACGATTCAGGTGGCTGTCGGTGGTTCAGAGACGGGTGTGAAGTGGTGGGCTGGCGCCCAGCCTACGGGAGCTCTACGATCCGAAAATATGTAGGGTGGGTGCCAGCCCACCATCTTGGCTAATCCTCTTCTCCTGCGAGCTCGAGGACCTTAGTCACTAACTCGTCCGCTAGCCGGATTCCGCCGCTACGGAGTGTAGCGAGGGCCGGTGCGATCTGCGGGATCAGGCCCTGACTCTTCGCCTTGAGGAGGATGCCCAGGGTTCCGGTGAGGGGTAGCCCGAGGCGTCGGGCGTGGCGCCGACCGAGACGCTCGTCGATGACGACGAGGTCGGCTTTCTGTTCCTGGGCCAGCGCGATCACCTCCGCCTCTCCTCGGTCGAGGTCCGAAAGTAGATCAGCTCTGGACGGGTCCTGCAGGCTCACTGCTTCGATCCAGGGAGCCAATGCAAGCTGTGAGGCGCCGGGCCGGTCTGGGCCCCCGGATACAACTTCCCGTTCCACCGCGGAGGGGATTAGGATACCGCCGTAGAGCCCCTGGAGCAGGTCGAGTCGATCGAGGAGAGAGAGGGTGATGATGGGCGTAGAATTGACCACCACGACTCGGTGGCGGTCGCCCTCAGGCATTGGCTAGGTCTTGCTGCAGCTCGTCGGGGTCGATGCCCATGGGAGAGAGCCCGAAGCGCTCGAGGAGGAAAAGAAACTCAACCCGGCCGACCCCCGCGAGCTCTGCCGCTCTGCCGGTCGTCAAGCGCCCCAATTCATACATCTTGACCGCCAGAAGCAATCGAGCTTCCGTCTCGAATTCCTCGGGACTCTCCTTGAGCGAGAGGAGGAGATCGTCCGAGTAGGGGATGGTCAGGGCATGATCGGCCATAGGGCTTCCTTTGGTTGCGGCCTCAGCGGTTCCTAGCACTGGCTTCCTAGCACTGGGCTCGCGGCAATGGCTCGACGAGTCTCAGCCAGAAACTTGGTCAGGCTTTCGAGAAGTATAGCCCTCTTCCGCCGATGGCTCGAAGAATCCCCTCGGAGCTGGCAATGGATCAGAAGCTCATCCCATAGAGCATGTAGTAGATCGCCCAGCCGCTGGCGGCGACGAAGAGCCAGATGGGGAGGGTGATGCGGGCG
>JAXHTF010000166.1 GCA_034211275.1 Acidobacteriota bacterium | reverse complement strand
GATGAACCACAGCCGCTGCTGGGCGTAGGAGAGCAGCGGCGAGCCGTCCCCGGTCCACTGCGGGATCGACGGCCGCGGCGCGGAGTCGGCCTGCTGCGAGCGCTCGGCGGCGCGGCGCTTCTTCTCCTCGAGCATCAGCTCCAGGAGCCGCCGCTGCTTGTCGCTCAGTCCATCTTGCTTCTTCGTTCCGTCGCTCATCAGGTCTCCTCGACGCCGAGGGCGGCTTCCCGCTTGCTCAGCTCCGCTTCCAGCTCTTCCTCGCTCAGGCCCTTGACCCGCTCGAGGAGGTTCTCCAGATCTTTGTCTTCTTCCGCCCGCCGCAGCTCCTCGACGTGCTGCGCCAGCTCTTCCACCGTCGGCGCCTCGAAGAGCAGCCGGATGGGCAGCTCCAGCTCCAGGAGCTCCCGCAGCCGGGTCACCAGCCGCGAGGCCAGCAGGCTGTCGCCGCCGAGCTCCAGGAAGTGGTCGTGAACACCGATGCGCTCGACCCCCAGAAGCTCGGTCCAGGCGCCGGCGATGGTGCGCTCGAGATCGTTCCTGGGAGCCACGAACTCGACCCGCAGGGCCGGCCGCTCGTAAGAACCCACCGCCGACTCCTCCGGCGCTTCGGCCTCGCGGCGGAAGCTCACCAGGGGCAGGAGGGAGGGAGCTCCAGCTCCCAGCACCAACCAGCGGCGGCCGGCATCGGCGACGGCGGCGGCCAGCAGGCGAGCGGCCCGAGCCTCATCTGACGGCGCCCAGGCGACGAAGCTCCAGCGTCCCGCCTCGGCGGCCGCGGATTCCAGCGACGTCCGGGCTTCCAACAAGAGGCTCGATGCCGCGACGCCGGAGCCCGCCGCAGTGGCGTCGACGGCGGCGTCCGCCACCAGCAGCACCGCCCGCGCGTCGGCGGTCGCCTCCGCCAGCACGTCGAGGCCACCGGCGACCCGCCGCAGGTGGTCGAGGCCCGCCGCGGCGTCCTCCTCCACCGGTGCCGACGAGGCGTCCACCACCGCACCCAGCTCGCCGTATTCCTCCCCGGCAGCATCCAGCACCGCCGCCAGCGCCGCGCCGTCGGTACGCTCCGGATCCACCACCCGCACCTTCACCCCGCGCTCTTCCAGCGCCCGGGCCCGGCGGATGCGCTTCGCCAGCAGGCTGGCGCCGGCCTCGGAATCGAGCCAGCCGTCCCATTCCTCGCGGGCCGGGAAGCCCGCCGGCTCCACCGTCACCAGGGCCGCCCCGGTCTCCGCCAACGCCTCGGCGAAGACGAACCCGGGATCCCCCAGGCCGTCGAAGAGCAGGTGGAAGCCGGCCCCCGCAAGGGCGCTCTCCGAGAGCTCGCCGGCGATGGTGGGCTCGGCGACGAGCTCCACCGTGGGCCGCCAGCGGTGAGGGCCGCGGAAAGCCGCCACCGGCGGTTCCATCGCCCCCGCCCCGGACGACACCGGTGCCACCATCACCTCACCCACCAGCTGGGCCACCGCCCGGCGACGCCGGGGAGAACCGGCGGCCCCGGCATCGACGTCCACCACGCCCAGGCTCAGACCTAAGCGATGGCCGAGGGTCGCCGCCGCTCCCGCCACCGCCGCGGCGGCGGGGTCGACGGTCTCGGTACCCACCACTTCAAAGAAATTGCAGCCGACGAGCCACAGCTCGGGCTGCTGGTCCGCTTCCGCCAAAGCTTCCGCCAGAGCCAGCAGCTGCTCGCAGCCGTCGATGCCGGCGGCGGTGGTGCGCAGGTCGAGGATCGCCGCCGGCATCTCGCCGGCGGTCTCCGTCACCAGCTCCGTCCCGGCGACAGCGTCGATGCGCCGCACGAAAGCACCGCGCTCCTCCAGGCGCGCCGCCACTTCCTCGCCGAAGCCATCGTCGGTGGCGGGGTCGTGGAGCAGCCACCAGCGCTCGCGCCCCTCGGCCACCTCACCGCTGGCCGGCGGCGGCTCGGTGCGGCGCCAGCCGGGCACCGCCAGCGCGCCGGACGCCGCGACATCCTGCGCTCCCCCAGTGCGGCCACTTCCAGCTCGGGCGCTCGCCGAAGCGGCGCCGGGCTCGGAGGTGACGATCCAATAGCGCTGGCGCTCGAAGGGATAGGTGGGCAGCACCACCCGCCGGCGCCGCTCGCCGCCGTGGACGCTGGGCCAATCCGGGCGCGCCCCGGCGAGCCAGGCCTTGGCCAGAGCTCCGAGGGCAAAGGCGACGTCGTCGTCCCGTTCGTAGTCGTGGCGCAGAGCTCCTACTACCGATGGCCTGGCCACCGCCGGGTCGGCCGCTGCCGCCGCGGGATGCTGGAGCACCAGCGAGGCCAAGGTCTGCCCCGGCCCCAGCTCCACCAGGATGCGGCCGGGCTCCGCCAGCAGCACCTCGATGCCGCGGGTGAAGCGCACCGGGCTCAGGGTGTGCCGCGCCCAATAGGCCGGATCCACCGCGTCCTCCGGCTTCACCTCGGCGCCGGTGACGTTGGAGATCCAGGGCAGCTTGGGCTCCGTCAGCTGGAAGCCCGCCACCAGCTCCTCGATGGCCTGGGCCACCGGTTCCATCATCGGCGAGTGGAAGGCGCGCTCCGCCTGCAGCCGTCTGCTGGCCACCTCCCCCTGGGCCAGATGCTCCTCCAGGGCCTGCACCGCCTCCGCGGGGCCGGCCACCACGGTCTGCTCGGGGCCGTTGACGGCGCTGACGGCGAGCTCCGCGGACACTTCCGCCGCATGCTTCGCCGCCTCCGCTTCCGGCAGCGCCACCGCCAGCATGCCGCCGGGGGCCAGCTCCTCGATGAGCTGCGCCCGCCGCGCCACCAATTGCAGGGCGTCCGCCAGCTCGAGGGTGCCGCCGATCACCGCCGCCACGTATTCGCCCAGGCTGTAGCCCAGGAGCACCGACGGTTTGAGACCCCAGGACTGCCACAGCCGAGCCAGGGCGTATTGCACGACGAAGAGCGCAGGATGGGCGAAGCGGGTGCGGGCCAGGGGGCCTTCCGGCTGCGCCGAGCCGCGGCGCAGCATGGCCTTGAAGTCGAGCTTCTTCTCGCCCTCCGCCGAGCTCTGATCCTCGTCGCTCTCGCCGTCGGAACGATCCGCTTCGAAAAGAATCGAGCGCAGATCCTCGCCGAGGATCGGCTGGAGGATTTCGGCACAGCGGTCGACGGCGTTGCGGAAGGTAGCGTCAGAGTCGTAGAGCCCCTGCCCCATGCCCTGGTACTGGCCCCCCAGCCCCGGGAAGAGGAAGGCCACCTCGCGCTCGCCGTCCTCGCACCAGCCGGTGAGGCGGCGGCGCGGGCTGTCGCCGGCCAGGGCCTCCACCGCGTCCGCCACCGACGAGGCCACCACCGCCCGCCGCGCCGGCAGATTCCGGCGCCCCACCTGCAGGGTCCAGGCGACGTCCGCCAGCTCCGCGTCGGGATGTTCCCGCAGCCACTGCGCCAGGTTGGCGGTAGCGGCCTCCAGCGCGGTGTCGGAACGCGCCGAGAGCACCAGCAGTTGATGCTCGCCGGCAGGGCCCGTGGGCAGCGGCTCCGGCGCTTCTTCGAGCACCACGTGGACGTTGGTGCCGCCCATGCCCAGGGAGTTCACCGCCGCCCGCCGCGGCGTCTCGCCCCGAGGCCAGGGAGTGCGCTCGGTGATCACCCGGAAGGGGCTGTGCTCGAAGTCGATCTTCGGGTTCGGTGTCTCGAAGAGGATATTCGGCGGAAGCTCCTCCCGGGACAGGGCGAGGGTGGTCTTGATCAGGCCGGCGACGCCGGCGGCGCGGTCCAGGTGGCCGAAGTTGGCCTTGATGGAGCCGATGCGGCAGAAGCCGCTCTGGTCGGTGAAGGCGCGGTAAGCCTTGGTCAGCGCCGCCACCTCGATGGGGTCGCCGAGCTCCGTGGCGCTGCCGTGGGCTTCCAGGTAGGAGATGGTGGAAGGATCGATGCCGGAGTCCCGGTAGGCGGCCTCCACCGCCCTCGACTGCCCCGCGACGCTAGGAGCCGTGTAGCCGGCCTTGGTGGCGCCGTCGTTGTTGATGGCGCTGCCCTTGATCACCGCGAAGACCGGATCGCCGTCCTCCAGCGCCTCGGAGAGCCGCTTGAGCACCACCACGCCGACGCCCTGGCCCAGGACGCTGCCGTTGGCGCCGGCGTCGAAAGAACGGGAGTGGCCGTCCGGCGGCGCGATGCCGCCCTGCTCGTAGAGATAGCCCTGACGCACCGGGGTGACGATGCGGATGCCCCCCGCCAGCGCCATGTCGCACTCGCCGGAGCGCAGCGCCTGGGCCGCCATGTGCACCGCCACCAGGGAGGTGGAGCAGAAGGTTTGCACCGCCACGCTGGGGCCGGTGAGGTTGAGCTTGTAGGAGACGGTGGTGGTCAGCGAGTCCTTGTCGTTGCCCAGGATCGCCTGCAGCATGTTCACCGACGCCCGCACCCGGGGATCGGCGTGCATCTGGAGCAGGTAGGTGGAGAGGTTGGAGCCGGCGTAGACGCCGATGTCTCCGGCATAGGTCTCGGGATCGTAGCCGGCGCGCTCCAGCGCCTCCCAGGAGCATTCGAGGAAGACCCGATGCTGGGGATCCATCACCTCCGCCTCCCGCGGCGAGTAGCCGAAGAGGCCGGCGTCGAAGAGATCCACGTCTTCGAGGATCGACCCCGCCTTGACGTAGCGCGGGTCGTCCACCAGCTCCCGGGAGATCCCCGCCTCCAGCAGCTCCTCGTCGGTGAAGAAGGTCACCGTCTCCTCGCCGTCCAGGAGGTTCTTCCACAGCTCCTCGGTGTTGCGGGCGCCGGGGAAGCGGCCGGTGGTTGCGATGATGGCGATGTCGCTGTGGCCTTCGCCCTTGGCCGCTCCTTTGGCCACTCTGCGCCGCTCCTCCAGCACCTGGGACGCCGCAGAGGCCGCCGGCGCGTCGGGCAGCAGGTGGCGGGCCAGGGAGGCCACCGTGGGATGCTCGAAGAGAGCCACCGGTGGGACCTGGAGGTCGAGCTGACGCCCCAGCTCCTGCACCAGCTGGAGCCCCAGCAGGCTGTTGCCACCGAGGTCGAAGAAGTTGTCCTCGACGTTCAGCGAATCGACGCCGAGAATGCGCTGCCAGATGGCCGAGAGCTGCCGCTCCAGCGCCGCCTGACCGCCCGCCAGCACTCCCGTCGAGGCACCGCCGGCAGCCCCCGAGGCACTGCCTTCCGCCACCGACGCCGACGGTCCCGCCGCTGCCGACACCCCCGCAGCCCCACCAAGGCCGAGCTCCTCGAGGAAGCGCTCGCCGGTGAAGGAACGGCCCAGCTCCATGCGCCCTTCCAGCTCCTGGGTGGAGACCACCAGCCGACCGGCGTCGCCGGCGAGGATGCGGTCCAGGGCCTCGACACCCTCCTCCGGGGTCATGGCCTTGTCGAGCATCTCGGCGCGCCAGGCCTTGAGATGCTCCGGCACCTCGGTGTAGACCGCCAGGCCCACCCGATTCCAGATATCCCAATTCACCGCCAGCACCTCGTAGCCTCGGGGCTCGGCCGCGGCGGCCTCCGCCACAGCGTCGAGGTAGGCGTTGGCGCCGCAATAATCCGCCTGGCCGAACTCGCCCAGCACCGAGGCGATGGAGGAGAAGAGGAGCAGGAAGCCCGGTCGCCGGTCCTCCGCCAGTCCGTCGAGGAGGGAGAGCAGCACCCGGGCACCCTGCACCTTGGGACCGACGATGGCCTCCGCCATGGCCCGGGTCTTGAGCTGGATGATGCCGCCGCCGGGAATGCCGGCGAGGTGAATCACGCCGTCGAGGCGGCCGAAGCGCTGGAAGGTCTGGTCCAGGACGGAAGCCATGGCCTCCTCGTCGGTGACGTCGGCGGCCAGGGCCAGAACCTCGGTGCCGGCCTCTTCCAGGGCCAGCACCGAACGCAGCCGCTGCGCCGTGGAGTCGTCGCCCTGGGCCGCTTCCTGCCACTCCTCTCGCGGCGGCAGGGGCGAGCGGCCGGTGAGCACCAGCTTGGCTCCGTGGGCCTGGGCCAGGTGGCGGGCCACCTCCAGCCCGAGGCCACCGAGACCGCCGGTGAGCAGGTAGACGCCGCCGTCCCGCAGCCGCGACGAGCTCCCCTCGCTGGGCATCTCCTCACTGGGCATCTCCTCCATCGCCGCCAGGGGCTCCTCGCGGTAGTCGCGGCGATACGCGGTCCACTCATCCTCCCCGCGGCGCAGAGCCAGCACCGGCTCCACCACCGGCAGCGCCGCCGCCTCGGTCAGGGCATCGAGGAGCTCGGAATCTCCGGCCTCTGCCTCGAGGATGTCCCTCGGGAGATCCCTCGGAAGATCCACCACGCGGCAGCTGAGCCCCGGCATCTCCTGGGGCGCCACCCGCGCCGGCCCCAGGAGCAGAGCCCGGTCCGCATCCGGCGTCTCGCCGCCGGTCACCGCCGCCAGGCCGCTGCCCAGGACTTCCAGGTGCACCGCTGCGGCCCTTCCCGATTGACCCCGTCCCGATTGCCCCCGTCCCGGCTGACCCTGACTCTGCCGACCCAGGGCCTGGGCCAGGAAGAGCAGGCTGTAGAAGCCCCGCTCCTGAGCCTCGGCGAAGCTCGCCGGAGCATCCAGAGCCCAGCCGTGGACGATCAGCCCCGGCGCCGTCCCGGCCGCCTCGGTGGCGGCTTCCAGAAGCTTCGAATACACGCCCGGCTCGGCGGCCCCGAGGGTGAAGCGCGAAGCCTCGCCGTCGAGCCGGCGGAATTCCTCCCCCGCCTCCACCACGACCACCGGAGCTTCCCCCGCCAGCCGACGGCCCAGCGCCTCGGCCATCCCGGCGGCATCGGCGAAGACCAGTACCGGCGCGCCGGCGGCGAAGGGCGCATCCCCCGCCGCGGCGTCGAGGGCCAGAGGAGCCCACTCCGGGCGATAGAACCATTCCGCCAGGTCCTGCCGCTTGTCCAAGGTCACCGCACCGTGGCCGGAGGAGCTGGGCAACGCTTCGCCGGCGCCCGGCAGCGGCAGATCGACCCAATGGCGCTGGCGCTCGAAGGGATAGGTGGGCAGCGGCACCCGCCGGCGGCCGGGGCCGGAGACCGCCGCCCAATCGACGTCGGCGCCGGCGGCCCACAGCTTGCCCAGGGTGGTCAGGAAGACCTCGCCGTCGGGACGGCGGGTGTAGAGATTGCGCAGCGAGGGGAAGGCCAGCGCCGAACGCTCCGCCGGGATCTCCGGATGCTGCTTGACGAAGGAAGCCAGCCCCTGCCCCGGGCCGACTTCCAGCAGGACCCTCGGCCCCGCTTCGAGGAGGGTGCGAGCGGCGTCGCCGAAGCGCACCGGCGAGACCAGATGCCGCGCCCAATAGGCCGGGTCTGTGGCCTCCTCGTCGGTCATCCAGGTGCCGGTGACGTTGCTCACCAGCGGGATCTCGGGAGTGGAGAGGGCAGCCTCGCCGGCCAGGCGGGTGACCTCGTCCGCCAGGGGCTCCATCATCGAGGAGTGGAAGGCATGGGTGGTGGGCAGGCGGCGGTAGACGATCTCCGCGGCGTCGAGCTCCTTCTCCAAATCCTCCACCGCCGGCACCGACCCGGCGGCGACGGTGGCCACGGGACCGTTGACCCCCGCCAGGGACAGGCCGTGGCGCTCCAGATAGGGCGCCGCCGCCGACTCGTCCAGGGGCAGGGCGATCATGGCGCCGGCCTCCAGCTCGGCGATCTTGGCGGCGCGGCGAGCCACCAGCCGCAGCGCGTCGTCCACCGGCAACACGCCGGCGACACAGGCGGCGACGTACTCTCCCAGGCTGTAGCCCAGCACCGCCGTCGGCTCGATGCCCCAGGAAGCCCACAGCTGGGCCAGGGCATATTCGACGGCGAAGACCGCCGGCTGAGCGATGCGGGTGTCGTCCAACGGCGAGGCCTTGCGGGCCCCCGAGCCGCGGCCGAGCATGGCTTTGAGATCCGGAGCGGCGGCGGTGGTTTCCTCTTCGCCCTCGGGGAAGAGCAGCGGCCGCAGGTCCTGCCCCAGCTCCTGCTCCAGCACTTCGGCGCAATGATCCAGGGCTTCCCGGAAGGCAGGCTCGCCGCGGTAGAGGCCGTGAGCCATGCCCGGGTAGTGCTCGCCGAGGCCGGGGAAGAGGAAGACCACCGGCGGTCCTTCCTGGCGCTGTTCCAGATCGAAGCCGGCAGCGGCCTCGCCCTCACCGCGTAGCGCCGCCACCGCACCGGCGGTGTCCTGGACCACCAGCGCCCGGCGGAAGGGGAAGCGCTTGCGCCCCACCTGCAGCGACCAGGCGGCGTCCGCCAGGTAGGCGGCGGCTTCCTCACCGCGCTCTTCCAGCTCCTCCAGATGATCCGCCAGACGCTCGCTCAGGGCGTCCCGGGCGGTGGCGGTGCGCGCCGAGACCAGCAGCAGCTGATGCTCCCGCACCGGCGCTGGCGAGGCCTTGGGCACCGGCGCCTCCTCGACGATGACGTGGGCGTTGGTGCTGCCGATGCCGAAGGAGGAGACGCCGGCGATGCGCGGCTTGTCCCCCCGGGGCCAGGGCTCCAGATGATCCACCACCCGGAACGGGCTGGCAGCGAAGTCGATCTTGGGGTTGGGGTGGTGGAAGTGCAGGCTCGGCGGCAGCTCCTGGTGGTAGAGGGCGAGGGCGGTCTTGATCAACCCGGCGACGCCGGCGGCGGTCTCCAGGTGGCCGAGGTTGGTCTTCACCGAGCCGACGCCGCAGAAGCCCTGGGCCTCGGTGTCGGCGCGGAAGGCCTGGGTGAGGGCCAGCATCTCGATGGAGTCGCCCAGATCGGTAGCGGTGCCATGGGTCTCGACGTAGGAGATGTCCTCCGCCCGCACCCCGGCGATGGCCATGGCGTCGAGGAGGACGTCGGTCTGGCCCTGGACACCGGGGGCGGTGAAGCTGGCCTTGGCGGCGCCGTCGTTGTTGGTGGCGGATCCGCGGATGATGGCGTAGACGGTGTCGCCGTCCTCGATGGCGTCCTCCAGGCGCTTGAGCAGCACCGCGCCGGCGCCGTTGCCGAAGTTGGAGCCGGCGGCCTCGGCGTCGAAGGTGCGGCAGGAGCCGTCCGGCGACAGCAGCCCGCCCTCCTGGTAGAGGTAGCCGGTCTTCTGCGGAACGTTGACGCAGGCACCGCCGGCGACGGCCATGCGGCATTCGTTGAGCAAAAGGCTCTGCACCGCCAGATGCACCGCCACCAAAGAGGTGGAGCAGGCGGTGTGGAGGGCGTAGGCCGGCCCCCGCAGGTCGAATTTGTGCGCGATGCGGGTAGCCATCACCGCCAGGTCGTTGCCCAGGGCGATCTGGAAGTTGTCGAGGGTGTTGAACAGCTCGCGGTTGGAGAACAGGCTGAAGAGATAGGTGTTGGTCTTAGCGCCGGTGAAGACGCCCACCCGCTGATCCAGGCGCTCCGGGTCGTACCCCGCCTGCTCGAAGATCTCCCAGGCGCACTCCAGGAAGAGGCGGTGCTGGGGATCCATGAGCTTGGCTTCCAGCGGCGTATAGCCGAAGAACTCGGCGTCCAGCTCCTCGATGCCCTCCACCACCGACGCTCGGCGGACGAAGCGTGGATTGCGCACCAGCTCCGGGGCGACGCCAGCGGTGAGGAGCTCCTCGTCGCTCAGCTCCTTGAGGCTCTCCAGGCCCTGGCGCAGATTCTGCCAGTAGCGCTCGACGGTGTCGGCGCCGGGGAAGCGGCAGGTCATACCGACGATGGCGATCTCGCTGCCGTCGTATTGGGTGTCGTCGTGCTGGTCGGTCATCTCGAAGTCTCGTTTCTATGCCAAGCCGGCGGCCCACCGCGGATCGGTGACGGCGGCCGGCGATGCGTTCGTTCTCTGACTCACCGATCCCCGCGGCGGCCACCGCGGCGTCGCTGGAGGAATGCCCTGCGGCGGTCGGCGCTCTCGCGGCGCTCCTGAAGGTGCTCCGCCCGCTCCCGGCGCTCCTCCTCCGCCCCCTTGCCCAAGAGCTCGGCCAGGGCGCGCACCGTCAGGCCCTCGTAGAGCCGGGCCACGGGCAGCTCGACGCCGAGCTCCGACTGCAGCCGGTCCGCCACCCGAATGGCGACGAAGCTGTCGCCACCGAGCTCGAAGAAGTTGTCGTCCAGGCCCACCGCCTCGAAGCCCAAGAGGTCCTGCCACACTGCAGCGATGCGCTTCTCCAAGTCGCTTTCGGGGTCGGCGAAGGGGGTGGAGAGGGCGGGCCGAGGATGGTGGGGCCGGCTTTCGCCGCCGGCACCGTCGGAGCCCCGATGGCTCTCCAGCTGCCGCCGGCGGTCCGCCAGGCGCTCCTCCAGGTCGCCGGTGGAGACCAGAATGCGCGGCTCGCCGCCGGCTCCCTCCACCGCTCTGCGGAAGGCGCGCCAGCCTTCGTCCGGGGTCATGGCCAGGGCCGCCAGCTCCGGACGCAGGGCGGTGATCTGGCGCTCCTCCCCTTCGAGCTCCCAGACGTCCCAGCCGAGGGCCAGCCAGCGGGGGCCGGCGGCGCCCCGCTTCCGGCATCGGGCCTGGGCGAAGGCGTCGAGGAAGGCGTTGGCGGCGGCGTAGGCGCCGTAGGCCATGCCGCCGAGCTCGGAAGCCAGGGAGGAGAGCAGCACCACGAAGGTGGGCTGCCGCTCCGCGGGCAGGCCGTCGAGGGCCGCCGCCAGGGCCAGGGTGCCGTGACCGCGGGGGCCGAAATGCCAACCCGCCTCCTCGGCGCCGGTCTCCCGCAGGGCGCGGAAGGTGCGCTCGCCGTCGGTACCGGCGGTGTGGAGCACGCCGTCGAGGCCTCCCCGCCACTGCGCCGCCGCGCTCACCGCTGCAGCCACCGCCTCGCTGTCGTCGAGGCGGGCGGGGAAGACCCGGACCTCGCCGGCTCCCGCCGACAGGGCTTCCAACCGCCGCTGGGCCTCGCTCTCCGCCTCCGGTTCCACCGGTTCCAAGAGCGCCAGATGCCCGCCCAGATCCGCCAGCCGCCGCGCCAGGGCGTAGCCGTTGCCCTGGAGACCGCCGGTGACCAGATAGCGCCCGCCGGGGCGCAGCCGGAGCTTCGAAGTCTCTTCGGAGGCCTCGGAAAGATCCGCCACCTCGGGTAGCAGTACGGGCTCGAAGCTGGGCACGAAACGGCGGCCGGCGCGCAGGGCGATGCGTTCGTCACCGGAGCCCATCAGAACCTCGCGGCCCAGGCTCTCGCCGACCTCGGCGGCTGCGACAGCGGGATCGAGATCCACTACCCGGCAGCGCACCGCCGGCGCTTCCTGGGGCAGCACCCGGGCGAGCCCCTGCAGGGTGGCGGCTGCGGCCCGCGGCGACTCGGCGGGGCCGACGGCACAAGCACCGGCGGTGGCGAGCCACAGCTCCACGCCCTCCTGGGCCCCGGAAAGAGCGCCGGAGAGAGCAGGCCCGAAGGCCCGCAGCAGCTCGAGGAGCGGGAAGAATCCGCGCGCCTGCGCCTGGTCGAAATCCTCACCCGTCGCCTGGTCCTCCATCGAGGCCGCCATCGAGACCGCCATGGGCGCGTAGAGGATTCCCCCGGGTAGCCGGTCGCTCTCGCCCAGCAGCCGCGCCAGCTCGCCCCAGCCGGCGGCGCTGGCCCTGTTCAGATGGAAGACGCCGGCAGGCTCCTCCCGGACCTCGTCGCCGGAGCCTCCACCGAGGCGAACCTGGAGTACCTCGCAGCCCGCCGCTGCCAGGGCCTCGCCGGCGGTTTCGAGAGTGGCGGCGCCCCCTTCCTCCATAACCATCAACCAGCGCTGGGGCAGATCTTCCCGCGGCTCGTCGGTCTCGCCCCGGGGAGCCGGGCGCCAGGCGGGGGCCAGGAACCACTGCCCCTCGTCCTCGATCTTGCTCAGCGGTGCTCGGCGCACCGGCGGCGGGGTGCCGGCGTCGATCCAGAAGCGCCGGCGTTCGAAGGGATAGAGGGGCAGGCGCACCTTGAGGCGCCGGGCGTCGCCGTGGATTGTGGGCCAGTCCATCTCGTAGCCGGCGGTCCACAGCCGCCCCAAGGCTTCGAGCACCGTGCGCTGATCGGCAGCGGCGTCCGCCTCCTCCCGGGCCGGCGGCAACGACGCCGCCACCGGCCGGTCGCCGCGATCCCCGTGACGCCGCGCCAGGGTCGCCAGGGTCTGCCCGGGACCGACCTCCAGGAGGAAGCGGTCCGGCTCCTCCAGCAGCGTCGAAAGGGCCTCGGCGAAGCGCACCGGCTGGCGGAGGTGACGAGCCCAATAGGCGGGATCGGTGAGCTCCTCCGGGGTCGCCCAAGTGCCGCTTTGGTCCGACACCAACGGCAGCTCCGGCGGGTTCAGCGTCGCCTTCTCCACCTCCTGCCGGAAGGCGTCGAGGATGGGCTCCATCATCGAGGAATGGAAGGCGTGGGAGGTGTGCAGCTCCCGCGCGCCGATGCCCTCGCCGCGCAAGACTTCGACGAAGGCTTCGACGGCGGGGGACGGGCCGGAGACGACGCAGCGCTCCGTCTCGTTCACCGCCGCCAGATCCAGCTCCGCGGGAAGACGATCCCGCAGCCCCTCCTCCGCCAGCGGCACCGCCACCATGGAGCCCGCCGGCAGCTCGTCCATCAGCCGCCCGCGCACCGCCACCAGCCGCGCCGCGTCCGCCAGGGAGAAGACCCCGGCCTCCACCGCCGCAGCGTATTGGCCGATGCTGTGTCCCACCACCGCCGCCGGCACCACGCCCCAGCTACGCCACAGCTGCGCCAGGGCGTGCTCGACGGCGAAGAGCGCCGGCTGAGTGTAGCGGGTGCGGTAGAGCAGCTCCCGGGCAGATTCCCGTTCCGCTTCCGGAGGGAAGACGAGCCCCGCCAGATCGCGGTCGAGATGGGGCCTGAGCGCCGCAAGAACCTCGTCCAGGGCCTGGCGGAAGACTTCTTCGGTTTCGTAGAGGCCTCGGGCCATGTCCAGATGCTGGCTGCCCTGACCGGAGAAGAGGAACGCCACCGGCCGCTGGCGGGGCGCCTCCGCATCGACCCCCCGCAGCCAGCGGGCGGGCTCCTGCAGCACCGCCGCCGTCTGCTCGGGCAGCAAGACCGCCGCCGCCCGGTGGGGCAGCACCGCCCGGCCGGTCTGGAGACTCCAGGCGACGTCCGCAGCGTCGAGCTCGGGATGGGCGGCGAGATGTTCGGCGAGGTTCTCGATGCTGCGCTCCAAAGCCTCCGCGCTAGCCGCCGACACCACCAGCAGCTGGCCCCGGTCCTCGGCGTCCCCGGCCTCCCGGGGCGGCGCTTCCTCGACCACGGCGTGGGCGTTGGTGCCGCCGACGCCGAAGCTCGACACCCCGGCGCGACGCGGGCCGTCCACCCCCTCCGGCCAGGGCTTTAGGGAATCGGTGACGAAGAAGGGGCTGGACTCGAAGTCGATGGCCGGATTGGGAGTCTGGTAGTGCAGACTGGGAGGAATCTCCCGATGCTCCAGGGCGAGGGTGGTCTTGATCAACCCGGCGACGCCGGCGGCGGCGTCCAGGTGGCCGAGGTTGCTCTTCACCGAGCCCAGGGCGCAGAAGCCTTGATCCGGTGTCGATTCCCGGAACACCTTGGTCAGCGCCGTGACCTCGATGGGATCGCCGAGGCTGGTGGCGGTGCCGTGGGCCTCGACATATTGCACGGTGCGCGCATCGACCCCCGCCACCGCCTGGGCGTTGGCTACGGCCCAGGCCTGGCCCTCGACGCTGGGGGCGGTGTAGCTGACCTTCACCGAGCCGTCGTTGTTGATGGCGGAGCCGAGGATCACCCCGCGAATGACATCGCCGTCCTCGACGGCGTCCTCGAGGCGTTTGAGCACCACCACCCCGACGCCGCTGCCGAAGATGGTGCCCGCCGCCTGGGCGTCGAAGGAACGGCAGCGGCCGTCCGGCGAGGCCAGCCCGCCGTCCAGGTAGACATAGCCCTGATCCTGGGGCACCCGCACCGTCACGCCGCCAGCGAGGGCAACGTCGCATTCATAGCTCTGCAGCGCCAGACAGGCCTGGTGCGCTGCCACCAGGGAGGTCGAGCAGCTGGTCTGCACCACCATGGCGGGGCCCTTGAGGTCGAGCTTGTAGGCCACCCGGGTGGGCATGAAGTCCTTGTCGTTGGTGATGAAGACCTGGAAGCCGCCGGCGCCGTCGAAGAGCTCCCGATGGTTGACCAGGTTGCTCAAGAGATAGGTATTCCAGGCGACTCCGGCATAGACCCCGATGAGGCCCTCGGCCCGGGCCGGGTCGATGCCCGCATCCTCCAGGGCGTGCCAGCACTGCTCGAGGAAGATGCGCTGCTGGGGATCGAGAATCTCCGCCTCCCGGGCGGTATAGCCGAAGAGCTCGGCGTCGAAGGCGTCGACGTCGTCCAGCCGGCTGGCGACCTTGACGTAGGAAGGATCCTGAAGCCAGCGCTCGTCCACGCCGGCGGCCCGGAGCTCGTCGTCGGTGAGCTCCTCCATGGCCTCGACGCCGTTGCGGAGATTGCTCCAGAAGGCGTCGAGATCCGGCGCCTTGGGGAAGCGGCCCGCCATGCCGACGATGGCGATGGCACGGTCGGCCGCTGCCTCCTGGTCGGCCCCTGCTTCCTGGTCGAGGTCGTCGTCGTATTTGGTGGTCAAATGCCTGGCTCCCGAAAGAATCGGTGTTCAAAAAGGTCCATGGTCGGTGTGGATGGGTTCTAGCGTTGCCGCGGGCGCGGCCGACGCCGGAGGGCCTTGTTGCGTTTCTGGGCGCGGCTCTTGGCGGCTTCGGTGACCTTGACCTGCTTTTCCGGCGCCAGATAGCGCGCCAGAGCGGACACCGTCGGCGCCTCGAAGACCGCCACCGTGGACAGCTCGCGGTCCAGCTCCTGCTTGAGCTCGGAGACCAGCTGGATGGCGTTCAAGGAGGTTCCGCCGAGCTCGAAGAAGTTGTCGTGGACGCCCACCCGGTCGAGGCCCAGAACCCGCCGCCAGGTGGCGGCGATGCGCCGTTCCAGATCGTTCTCCGGCTCGGCGTACTCGCTGGAAACTTCCGGGCGCTGATGGTCACTGCCATCGCCCTCCGCCAGCCGCTGCGCCAGGGCGTCGCGGTCGTTGGCGTCGAAGTGCCGCTCCAGCGCTGTCAGGGAACGGGTGGTGATCACCAGCTGAGGCCCCGGCGCCGCATCGAGGATGCGCATCAGGACCTCCACCCCCTCCTCCGGCAGGATCCCGTCGCCCACCTCCGGCGCCGCGGCAGAAGCCTGCGGCTGTCTCGCTCCCTGGGCGCGCATCTGTTCCACCAGCTCCTCGCTCACCCGGCGCATGGAGAAGCCTCGAACGGTCACCCGCTCCCGCCCCTCTTCGTCGAGGACCGCCAGGTCGCAGGTCAGATTGTCGGCGGCGCCGGTGGCATCACCGCGCAGCCGCAGCCAGCCGAAGGCGCGGCCCGGCAGCGGCTCCCGCACCACCAAGGACTCGTAGGCCAGGGGCAGGTAGTTGCCCTCGCCGAGGAATTGCACTGCCCCGGCAGCGGCGTCCAGC
>JAXHTF010000165.1 GCA_034211275.1 Acidobacteriota bacterium | reverse complement strand
GGTAGCCGTCGAGGACGGAACGGTCGCAGAAGTCGCCGAGAGCCTCGGAGACAACCAAGCCGACTACGCTTGGTCCCCCGACAGCGGCCACCTCACCTTCACCCTGCCCAACATCACTGGGGTTCGCTCCGTCTATATCTGGAGCACCACCGACGGCAAGGCCCGGCAGGTCACCTCCGACTCCTTCAACGACACCAGCCCCGCCTGGTCCCCCGATGGCAAATACCTCTACTACCTCAGCGACCGGGCCCTGGCGCCGCAGCTCGACCTCCTGGAGTGGAACTTCCAGGTCAACCGCGAGAAGGAGATCTTCGCCCTCGCCCTCCGCGCCGACCTTCCCCACCCCTTCCCGCCCAAGAGTGACGAGGTGAAGCTGGACGAGGCGGACGACGCTGAGAGCAAGAAGAAGCAAACCGCCGAAGCCGATGGGAAGAAGAACGGAGGCAAGGACGAGGAGGAATCGAAGGCCGCGCCCGTACGCATCGACTTCGAGGGCCTCGCCGACCGGGTGGCCCGGGTACCGGTAGAGGGCGGCAACTACTACGGCCTCCAGGTCGTCGAAGGCAAGCTCCTCTTCCTCGACCGCGATGCTTTCTACTACGGCCGCCCTTCCGCGAGCCAGCCCACCCTCAAGGCCTTCGACCTCGAAAAGCGAGAGAGCAGCACCCTGGCGGAGGGCATCGGCCACGGCTACGTCCTCTCCCAGGACGGCCAGAAGCTCTTGGTTCACAAGGGCGGTGGCTACGAGCTCCTGGCCACGAGTGGTGGTGAGTCCAAACCCATCTCCACCGCCGGTCTCCAGGTCTACCGCGACCCTCAGGCGGAATGGGCCCAGATCTTCGACGAGGTGTGGCGCCGCTACCGCGACTACTTCTACGTCGAGAATATGCACGGCTACGACTGGCAGGCCATCGGCGACCGCTACCGGGCCTTGCTGCCTCACGTCGGTCATCGCTCGGACCTCAACTATCTGATGGGAGAGATGATCGCCGAGCTCAACGTCGGCCACGCTTACGTCGCCGGAGGAGATATCGATCTCCCGGACCGGCCCAAGGTGGCACTGCCGGGGGCGGAGCTGGAGCTCGACGCCGAGGCCGGCCGCTACCGCATCGCCGCCATCCTCCAGGGCGACAATCACGAGGAACGCTACCGCTCCCCCCTCACCGAGGTGGGGGTGGACGTCCGGGAAGGCGACTACCTGCTGGCCATCGACGGCGAGGAGGTCGAGGCTGAGGACAATCCCTACCGCATGCTGCGCTACAAGGCCCAATCGCCGGTGACCTGGACCGTCGCCAGCAGCCCCGACGGTCAGAACCGCCGGGACATCACCTACCGCCCCATCACCTCCGAGGACGCCCTGCGCTACCACCGCTGGGTCGCCCGCAAGCGCGCCATGGTGGAAGAGCTGGGAGGCGGCCGCCTTGGCTACCTCCACATTCCGGACATGGGCGCCGACGGCATCCGTGAGTTCATCAAGTGGTACTACCCCCAGATCCGCCGCGAGGGCCTGGTGGTGGACGTGCGCAACAACGGCGGCGGCAATGTCTCCCAGATGATCATCGAGCGCCTGTCCCGAGAGCTCTTGGGCATTGGTTACAGCCGCAACTCGGAGATCGTCTCCACCTACCCCATCGCCGTCTTCAACGGCCCCATGGCCTGCGTTCTCGACGAGGACTCCAGTTCCGATGGCGACATCTTCCCGTGGATGTTCCGGCAGGCAGGGCTCGGGCCGCTCATCGGCAAGCGCAGCTGGGGCGGGGTCATCGGCATCACCGACCGTGGCACCCTCATCGACGGCGGCCAGGTCTATGTGCCGGAATTCGGCCTCCTCTCGCCGGAGGGCGAGTGGATCATCGAAGGCCGCGGCGTCGAGCCCGACATCGAGGTCACCAACGATGCAAAATCGGTGATTGAAGGCCGGGATCCGCAGCTCGAGCGGGCCGTCCAGGAGGTCTTGGACCAAATCGAGAACGGCGGTTGGGAGCCCCTTCCCGAACGGCCCGCAGCTCCCGTCAAGACCGAAGGAGCGGTACCGTGAGTCTCGACTCCCTCGTCTCCCGAGGAGGCCGGAGTCTTCGCACTCTGGCCTCCTGGGCCTTTCTCGTCTCGGCCTGCTGCTTCCTCGCCGCCTGTTCCGGAGACGGACCCAGCGAGGAAGCAGGTCAGGAAGCGGCCACCGTCTACCAGATCCGCGCAGAGATCCAAGCTCTGCCGATCCCCGACCGGGCCTCACCGGAGCTCATGGTGCGCCACGAGGCCGTCGACGACTGGACGGACCCCACCGGCACCGTTGTCGGCATGGACGCCATGACCATGCCCTTCCCCCTGGAGTCGGAGGCCGTGGCCGACGGCTTTGCTGCTGGAGACCTGGTGGAGATGACCGTGGAAGTCGATTGGGACGGCCCGCGGCCCGTCCTCGTCACCGGCCTCGAGGCTCTGCCGGAGGGTACTGAGCTGAGAATGCGCGCGGCCCAGCCCTCTACAGCCACCGAGTCCCAGAAGAGCGATCCTCCTGAGATGCCAGCCCCCTCCCAGGAAGGCGGTAGCTAGCATCACGGAGTGAGAGTCAGACGCCAGCGAGAGAACCTGGAGGGGGTTCTGCGATTCGGGTAGGGCCTCCTGGGCGGGAAGAGGCTCACGGACTTCGCTTGGAGACCGCCTCCAGGTTCTCTAAATCCGCTAGATCCTGAGCTCTTCCACTGGCTCGTTTGTTCGTCAGCAGAGCCTCTCTGCCGATGATGGGAACCGATAGCTCGTCGAGTTGGGCCTTCACCCGCGTGCTCCAAACCGCTTCGAAATCAACTCCCGTAATCGAAGTCAGCAGATCGACACGATTGGGTGGATAGCCGAGTTGAACCACGGTCTCCAGCTCGAGAAAAGTCTCCGGCTTGATCTCCAAAGATCCAAAGCCGAAGTCTTCTAGAGCTGCAACCAGACGCGCCCCATTCTCGATGGTCGGGCGAATCAGGAGATCGATATCACCGGTATAGCGAGGATAGCCATGAAAGGCGACGGCGTAGCCACCAACTAGGACGTAATCAACTCTCGCCGAGTTGAGCAACTCGACAAACTCTCTCAAATCGCGAGCCAGCTTCACCCAGAGCCTCCCGGTGGCGTTGGATGAGTTGCAGCAGGAGGTCGAGACGCTCTTGAGGCAGCAAGGAGGCATAGTACTGATGGTCAGCCCCTTCAGCCTCCTCGAATCCTCGCGAAACTCGTGCAACCCTTTCCATTCTTAGAGTTTACCACGCAGCTTTGCCAAGCTGACTGCACCGCCCTCGCTAGTTCAGCTGGCCCCGGGCGAAAGAAACAGGCTTCTGCGATTCGGGTAGGGCCTCGTAGACAGGGCCTCGCAGACAGGGCCTCGAAACGCCGAGGCCCAGGCTCTGATCAGGGCCCGTTGGCGATAAACTTGGGGGATGCAACGACTCGATACATCCCCGCGCCGACGCCTCCCTACCCGAATCGCAGAATGGGCCTTTGCGGCCCTGATTCTGCCGGTCCTGCTTCTCGCTGGCGCCTGCTCCACCGCCCCCTCGGCGCCTACTGACCCCGCCGCGTCGCCGCCTTCGTCGGAAGAGACAGCGGCTGAGAGCGCTGCGGAGAACCCGCAGGAGCGCTCCTTCACGATCCTTTCCATCAACGACGTCTACCGCATCACCGGCCTCTACGACGGCAGCCGAGGAGGTCCGGCACGGGTGCGCACCCTGCGGCGACAGCTCGAGGCCGATCACCCGGATCTCCTGGTCTTCCACGCCGGCGACTTCCTGTATCCCTCGCTTCTCAGCCGCCTCTACCATGGCGAGCAGATGGTCGACGTCCTCAACCTCCTGGACGGCGACGCCCAGGCCTTCGATCCGCATTTCTTCATCACCTTCGGCAACCATGAGCTCGACGCCGCCGGCGACGAGGGGGCCACCCAGCTCGACCAGCGTCTCGCCCAATCCCAATTCCGTTGGATCACTTCGAACCTGCACTTCCAGGAAGGCGGCAAAGACTCCCCGGAGATCGCCGATCCCCGCCTCACGGACCACGTCCTCACCGAGGCCGGCGGGGTCAGGGTCGGTATCTTCGCCGTCACCCTCGACAACCAGCAGCCGTCCTATGTGCGCGCCATCGACGATCCCATCGAGACCGCCCGCCGCTACACGGCGCTCTTGCGCGGGCGCGGTGCCGAGGTGGTCATCGGTCTCACCCACCTCGAGTTGGAGGAAGACTTGCTCTTGCTGGAAACCCTCCGGGAAGACGGGCCGGATCTCATCCTCGGCGGTCACGAGCACGATCGGCAGCGGCAGCAGGCCGGCGGCCGCTGGGTCTTCAAGGCGGATGCCGACGCCGTCTCGGCGGTGGTGGCGACCCTCACCGTCGGGCCCGAGGGGGGCGTCACCGTGGACCAGCGATTCGAAGACTTGATGGGAGACGAGCCGCCCCCGGATCCCCTGGTCAGCCAACACGCCGACGCTTGGATCCGCCGTCACGAGCAAGAATTCTGTACCGCCGCGGGACTTCCCTCGGGCTGCCTCGGCCGAACCTTGGGGACCACCCAAACACGGCTGGTGGGCGAGGAGCTGGCCATCCGCTCCCGGGAGACCTCCTTGGGCAATTGGGTGGCGGATCAGCTGCGGGCGGAGCTCCAAAGCGAAGGTGCCCCAGATCAGGGAGCCCAGGTGGCCGTCATCAACTCCGGCGGCCTGCGCCTCAATCGGGACCTTCCCGCCGGTAGCCCGGTGAGCCGCCGCGATTTGGAAGAGCTCTTCGCTTTCCCCAACCCCACGGTGCTGCTGCAGATCGACGTCAAGACCCTCGAGAAGATGCTCCAACGCTCCGTCGAGCAGCGAGGGGAAGGAGCCTGGCTACAGGTCTCCGGCCTCGCCTTCCGCTACGACCCGGACCGCCAGCGGGTGCTCGACCTCACCCTCCTCGCTCCCGAAGGACCACGGCCTTTGGAGCCCGGGGAGGTCCTGCGCGTGGCCACCGTCAACTTCTTGGCGGATCCGGCCATCGGAGACCAGGACGGCTACACCATGCTCGGCCTGCACCAACGCCTCGCCCGCGGAGGCAGCCTCGAAAAGCGTGCGCTCAAGGCGTTGCAGGCCGCCGGCACCGAGGGCATTGCGCCGACGGTGGAGGGCCGGATCTGCGCCGTCGACGCGCCCGGCCCCTGCCTCGCCGTCGCTTCCCCTTGAGAGCTCAGGGGATGTCGGCGATCTCTCGAACCGGCCCCAGCAGCAGCGCAGGATCCACCCGCGCACCGTGCCAGCGCAGACCGAAGTGGAGATGGGCTCCCGTCGAACGCCCGGTGGAGCCCACCGTGCCCAGAGTCTCTCCCCGCCGCACCTCCTGCCCCGTCTCGACGGCGAGGGTGTCGAGGTGGAAATACATGCTCACCAGCTCGTCCCCATGATCGACGAAAACGCTCTTCCCGGCGAAGAAATGCTCCTCCGCCAACACCACCGTCCCCGCCGCCGTCGAGCCTACCGGCGTTCCCCGATCCGCTGTGTAGTCGACGCCGGTGTGGGGATTGCGCGGCTCGCCGTTGAATACTCGCCGGCTGCCGAAACGCCGTCCCTCCGGCAGGGGGTCCAGGGGCGCCGCCAGCGGCAGGGTGAAGCGCGCCTCCGACGGATTCCGCCACAGAGCGCCGACCCGAGCGCTCTCCCGCCGCGAGCGGGCGATATTCTCCGGCGATAGATGCACCGTGGAATCGTCTTTTAGAGTGATGTGCTGCACCGGATAGGGATAGTCACCGATACCCAACCGTCGGTTCTCCCAAACACCCTCGACCCGCCGGCGCAGCGTGATGGAGCCGGTCCTCTTGAGATCCACCGGGTAGAGACACACTCCCTGGAGCGGCGCCCAGGTGCGGTCTCCCAGGCCGCAACGGTCGACACCGGCGGTGCTCCAGCGGACGATGGATCCCGGTGCGGCGCTCGCCTGGCTTGCGGCCCGATTGGCCCCACTCTCCGAGGCTCCGGCCTCCACCTCTCCCAGGGCCAAGCCCAATCCTAGCCAGCCCGCCAGGAGGCCCATTGCCAGGAGCACCCACCTCCGGCTCTTCCAACCACGATCCATTCCCCGTTGTCCCACTACGCTCACTCCTTTTCCGGACTCCATCATCTTGTTCCCGACGATCCGAATCGATCCCGGCCTCGGGCTACAGCCACCGGGTGATGTGTTCCCGATACCGGCTGTAGAGGAAGGATACCGCCACCATCGACGCGCCCAGGCATAGGAAGGCCAGCATCTGATAGTAGGTTTCCAGCCGGGTGACGTCGAGAATCGCCAGCCGCAGGATCGCCAGGGCGAAGACCGCTAAGGCCGTCCGCCGATAGATGCGGTCTCGCCACAGAAAGCCGAGGCCGATGAGCACCAAGGCTAGGAGACTCCAGCCGGCAGTGGTCCAGACCCCCGCCAGCTCCGGCCCCAGGGTCAGCCCCACCAACCCCACCAGCGCCGCCACCGCCACCAGCACCCGCCGATAGAAGCGGCCCACCGCCGGTGCGCTACGGCACAATTCCTCCGGCTCCTGCCCCACCAGCAGCCGCTCCGAGAGCAGGAGGGTCCCCAACAACAACACCCCGGCGAAGCCCAAAGACTCGCGGTAGCCAGCATCGAAGACGGCGAAGCCGATGAACAAGCCCGAGCAGATCAGCGCGAAGAGCACCGCCGCCCGGATCAGCCAGCGCAGCTTGAAGGTGCAGCCCACCCCCACCATGATCAGCGCCAGCGCGCTCTGGGCCGGTGCGCCAAAAGGCCGGGCTCCAGCCAGCTCCTCACCGAAGGGTTGGAGGAAGATCCCGGCCAGGCCAAAACCCAACAGATACGCATACCACGCTGCCCACCACGCCGGCCGCCGCCGCCCCGTCTCGTCGTGATGGCGAAAGCTCCACTCCACCGCCGCCCCCGCCGCCACCGTCACCGCCAGCATCAGCAGCGCCAGCTGGGGTGCCGTACCCACCGCCGCCTCGGCCCCTACGCGGCCGTAGAAGAGCGGATGGGCGGCGGTGAGGCAGACCGAGAAGGCCGCCGCCATGGGCGGGCTCTTGAGCCAGGCCGTCAGCACCACGAAGAGCACCGCATAGAGCACGGTGACGAAGATCATGAACACCGCGGAGGGAAATTGCAGCCAGGTGAGGGCGATGAGCAGCACCGCCCCGGTCATGGACGAGATCACCGCCAAAGCCATCGCCCGGCGGGTCAGCGGCTCCAGATCGAAGGTGTCGAGCCAGCCCTCCGCTTCCGGCCCTTGTCCGCTGAAGCCTCGATGGAGCGCTTCCACCGTGACCCACAGCAGGACGAAGGTGATCAGCCAGAGGGAGGTCGGGGTGGGGCCCGGGCGCTGATTGAAGAGGAGCTCCCCCATGCCCACCAGCCCCACCGTCAGCGCCACCAAGGAGCCCCAGGCCAGGCTCGCCCGCCGCAGCCACGGCGCTGTCGCCATCAATAGTGCCGCCGACAGCAGGATCAGCGTCACCGAAGCCCACTCGGTCATGGGCCGCTGGATCAGCTCGCTGCCGTAGAGGATTCGATAGGCCCCCATCAGTCCCAGCTGGGTGAGCAGCGCCGCCATCAAATAGGGACTGTTGCGTAGAATCGTCGCCACCAAGAGCAGCGCCGAGGTCACCGCCATGGCCCACAGGGCTTCCCGATTGTAAGTACAGGCGCGACCGATGATCAAACCGAAGACCGCCGACGTGAGCACCGCGCCCAAGGCCGCCAGGGGCCGGGCATAGAGCCGCAGGGCGGTCTCTCCCCACCGGTCTACCCAGGTGTCGAAGTCCTCCGCCCGCCGCGCCGGGCTGGTGCGGAACAATTCCACCACCACCATCAGCACCGCCGCCGTCAGCCCCCAGGGCCATAGCGGCTCGAAGCGCTGATCCGGCAACACCGCCAGCCACGCCATCATCACTACCGCCAGCCCGAAGCAGGCCAGCGCTCCCAAGGCAAAGGAGCCGCGGCGGCACCGCGGGCAGACGGTGAGCAACAACGCCGCCAGCACCCCTGCCTCGGTGAGGATGACCCAGCGCAGCAGCGAGTGGGCCGGCTCGGTGGCATCCAGATAGCCCAACGCCAAGGCCCCCGTCGCCCCCAGGTGCACCAGGAGTCCCAGCAGCAGATAGGGCGTGCCCCGCCACAGGCTCGCCAGGCCCAGCAGGACCGTCACCACCGCCAGCGCGGCAACGCCCTCGAAGGCACCAGCGCTGCCGTGGAGGAGGGCCCACACCCCCAGCTCCGCCACCAGCACGGCGAAGAGAGTGCGCCAGCGACGATCCCGGATCGACCGTCGCTGCCACAATGGCTGGGCCAGCGCTTCCGGTGCCGGCCGAGGCCAGATCTCCAGGCAGGCCCACACCAAGGCCAACGGCACCAGAGCCAGGGCTAGAGCTCCGAATCCCAGGGGCGCGAATCCTGCTGCGGTATTCGCCGGGGCCAGCGCCGGAGCACCGGCGGCAAAGCCCGCCAGCAGCGCGCTACCCAAGCCGGCGGCGGCGAACCGTTGGTAGGCGCGGCGGCGGCGTGCCGCCAAAGCCATGGAAAGCAAGGCGATCGTCGCCAGCAGCGCCACCGCCAGCTGGTGCACCAGCCAATCCGACGGCTCCCGCGCCGCCGCCTCCCATCCCGAGGCCTCCCGCCACAGCAGCAATCCCGTCGCCAGCTGCAGCCAGAACATACCTTGGAGAAGCGGTGCACTGCCCAACCACAAACCGGCCAGCGCACCACCGGCGGCGAGCAACGCCAACGCCACCACATTCCACGGCGGACCGAGGAATTTGTCGCATTGGTAGACCACCAGGATCGCACCGGAGAGAGTTTGGCCGTGGGCCAACGGTACCGTCAGCGGCCGGAACAGGCGATGCCAGACCAGCGACCAGGCCCCCGCCTCCCCCAACCGCTGCTCCGGCGGCAAGGGCTCCCAAGTCTCGTTCTGCCGCGCCCGCACAAAGTACACCGCCGCCATGAGCAGCGCCCCTACGAAGGTCGGCCAGGAATCCAGCTCCTTGGCTTCGGAGAACCAGAAGGAGACGAAATTCACCACCAGCACCACCCGCGCCAGGTGGCGCAGGAAGCCGAATTCGATCACCCGTCCTAACACCAACAACAACAACGCTTCCGCCGCCAGAGCCATGTTGAGGGCCAGGCCGCCGAGGCGGGAGAAGAGCGCCAGGGTGGCGAAGACGGTGGCGGCGGTGACGTACAGGGGGACGTCGGCGGTGCCCTTGCGGTGGTGCAAGATCAACAGCAGCAGCTGCACCAATGCCAGCGGTAGGAAGAACCAGTGGATCCGTTCCCAGGCCCCGGGGCTACTCTGGAAGAGGGCTGCCGCGAGGGTGGCGTAGAGCACCATGGCGGTGGGCCCCACGGAGCGCCCGGTGACCCGTTGACGGCGGCTGAAGGCCTCCCGCCCCCGGCCCTCCAGGCGATGGGTGAAGGCGGCGTCGGCTACCAGATAGAGCAGATAGTAGGCGGTGAGGAAGCTCAGATGCTGGACGAACCCCACCTCCCCCACCCCCGCCGGACCGGCCTCTCGCATGGTCCACAGGAAGTGGGAGCTGTAGGCCATGATCACCGAGAACAGGGCCAGCGGCATCCAGTCGTGACGCAGCATCAGCACTACGGACGTGGCGCTCAGAAAGAGCACCGCCATCATCGAAAAGATATCCGCGTCGGCGCTGCCCACGTAGGCCGCCACGTGGCCCAGGAAAAGCGCCAGCGTGGCCACCCCCTCCCATCGCCAGCGTTCGGCGCTGGCCAGGATCGCGCCGACGAAGAGGGTCATGAGGACCAAAGACGCCACCAGCGGCAGGCAGCGCATGGGAGGCAGGAAGTAGGCGCCGAAGGAGGTGAAGAAGCCCAACGCCAGACCGGTGGCCATCACTGGCCTTGCGAAGCGGCGCAGGCGCCCGGCGTAGCGCAGACCGACGCCGAAGACCACCGCCGAGCCGACATAGCTCGCCAGCACCCGATGCCAGGGCTGAAGCTGGGGCACCACCCAACTCGCCGCCAAAGCGAAGGCGATCACCACAAAGAGCAAACCGCCGCGCAGGAACCACACGGCACCGATGCGCTGCTCGAGATCCAACGGCTCCGACTCGGCGCCGTCGTCCCCCGCTGAGTCCTCCACTGAGCTTTCCGGCGGAGCTACCAGCTCTTCGCCAGCGACAACCGCGCCGTCCTCGCTCCTCTCCGCCGCGGCCTCGTCGCCCACGACGGCACTGTCCGCCGGTACCGGTACCAAGTCCCGGACCCGCCGCGCCGCCGCCAGCAGGCGTTCCTTGCGCGAGGTGCCCGCCGCTGCCGGCTCCTCGATGAGCTCTTCGGAGGAACCCTGCGCAGGGAGCTCTGCTGGCTCCGCGGCGGAATCTGCTGTAGAACTGGTCTGGGAAGCCTCGGCGGGGACCGGGGGCTGCTCTGGAGCCTCCCCATCCTCCCCCACCGCCTGCCGCAGAGCCTCTACCTCCTGGGCCAGCTCCTGCACTTCTCCCAACACCCGCGTCAGCTGCTCGCTGAGACGGTCCAGCCGCCGGCCTACACCGGGGGATTCGGGAGAATCGGGCGGTCGGGTCATTCCGGAGAGCCTACACGTCCCCTTCCCGCCGCCGCAACCGCGGCGCCTACCGGCGAGTCTCGGGTCAGGAAGCGACCGTCAGCCGCGTAGCCAGAAGAAGAGCACCAGCAGCGTCAGAATGAAGAGCACGAAGAGAGCGATCTTGATGGCGCTGTAGGGGCGCTGGCCCTGCACCTCGCCGGTGGTGGCGTTGATCACCACTTGGTAGCTCTTGCCACCGTATCGGTACCCCAGCGACCACACCGGCAGCAGCAGGTGCTTGTACGTCAGGGCCGAGAAGTCGCTATCCAATTGATGAATCCGCTGGACGTCGCCGCCGATACGCTGCTTGGTCTCCCGGCGCAGCTCCCGGTCCATGCGCTCCTTCGCCTCCTGAAAACCCTGATCCAGCTGCACGTCGTAGCTCTGCGACAAATACCCCGCCAGCAGCTCTTCGCGGAACGGCACGCAATCCGCCAGCGGCCACGGCTCGAGCTTCTCCACCCAGCCTCGCGGCAGATGGGTACCGGCGGCCACCAGCACGTCGTCGAAAAAGCGCTGAAACTGGCCGGAAGCCGGCGACCAGCGAGTGCGGCGCTTACGGTTCTTGCCCGAACCGGAGTAGTAATGCTTCCCGCGCTCGCCGCGGTAGCGGCTGTAGGTCATGGCGTCGTAGGTCCAGAAAGGCAGATAGATGCCTTCGAACTCGCCCCGGATGCCCTTCTTCTTGAAGTCGTTGGGGGCGAACCACAAACCCTTGAGCCAACGCCGCAGGTGCTGTTGGGCCCGCCGCCGCTCGACTTTGAAGGGCACCATGCCGTCCACCGGCACCAGGCGTTCGGAGCGGTGGACATTCTCCCGCTGCACCGGTGAGCCGCAGAAGGCGCAGCGGGTACTGGTGAGGGTGCCGGTGAACTCCACCTTGGCCCGGCAGTAGCTGCACTCCATGACCTGCGTGGCGGCGACATCCGAATCGCCCCCGCGGCGCAGCTCCACTAGCCGCCGAAGGGTCTCCTCCAGCGGATTCTCCCCAACCGCTTCCTCCCCGGAGGTATCCCCGGAGAAGAAGTCCTTGGTGAAGCCACAGAACGGGCAGCGCAGCGTCTGCTGCCCGATGTGGAACTCCAGATCCGCTCCGCAGGACTCGCAAGGAAACGTCCGCCCCTGAGCCTGATCCACCGCCTGCCCGGCGTCCGCGGTGGTGGCCGCTTCGGGCAGCTCCCCGAGCTGGCTCACGACTGCGGCAGCGGCGGCGGCGTGGCCTGGAAGTAGCCAGCCAGCTGAGGAACGTCACCGGCCGGCGACCAGGCCTCCATGCCGGCGGTCCACACCAGAGTCTCGCGTTCGATCTGCCCGCCCTGGATCTGCTGCACCAGCTGAGCCAGCGGCATGGGCCCGACGCTCTGACCACCGACGGCGGCGTGCCAGGGACTCGCCGGCGGCAGCGGCGGCGGTGCAGCCCCACCACCGGCGGCTCCCGGCGCCATCTGGCCGGGGCCGACCTGGGCCCCCGGGCCACCACCGGCACCGAACATCTGGTTGGCCATGGCGAAGCCCATACCCAGCCCCATGCCCTCGGCGGCACCGCCCCCGGAGGGATTGTTGGCGGCGGCGGTCATGGCCTGGCCCATCTGATACTGCTGGAAGGCGCCCATATCCCCGATGACTCCCATGCTGGTGCGGGTGTCCAGAGCCTTCTCCACCTCTTCCGGCAGCGAGATGTTGACCACGTAGAGCTGGGGAATCTCCAGCCCATACTCGTCGTCCACCCGTTCCTGGGTGCGCCGCCGCAGCTCCTCCGACAGCTCGGTGTAGTTGCCCGCCAGATCGAGGGCGGCGATCTTCGCTTCCCCCAACATGTCGGCGAAGGCACTGACCACGATGGAGCGCAGCAGCTCGGTGACCTCTTCCGCCTCGAAGATGCCGTCGGTCCCCACCAGCTCCTCGAGCAAGGCCTTGGGATCCTGAGCCTTCAGAGCGTAGGTACCGAAGGCGCGAATGCGGATCGGCCCGAAGTCGGCGTCGCGCATCATCACCGGATTGGGAGTGCCCCATTTGAGGTCGGTGATCTGGCGCGTGCTGACGAAGTAGACCTCGGCCTTGAACGGGCTCTCGAAGCCGTATTTCCAACCCTGGAGGGTGCTGAGGATGGGCAGGTTGGCGGTGTCCAGGGTGTACATCCCGGGCTCGAAGACGTCCGCCACCTTGCCGCGATCGATGAAAATCGCCTTCTGCCCCGGGCGCACGATGAGCTGGGCACCATGCTTGATCTCGTTCTGGTAGCGCGGGAACCGCCACACCAGGGTGCGGTGGGTATCGTCGACCCACTCGACGATGTCGATGAGCTCTTGGCGTAGCTTTTCAAACAGACCCATGTCGTTCCTCCAGATGGTGAGCGTCGCGGACTCCCCGAGAGTTCCCTCAAAAAGAGGTCTCGGGCGCGGCGTTGGTCGCTTTACGCAGGCTTCTTCATCGTACTCAGCGGAGGGGCGACGCGCAAGAAGGAAGGCCCGGCGGTTCCAGCTCGGAGAGCGGAAGCCGCCGGGGATCGGAATGGAACAAAGGCGGGGTGGGGAAACCCGAGATCTCAGGTTTCGAAAGTCTGACCGCCGAGCCAGGGAAAAACTCGACGGGCAGAGAGTACCCATAAATCAGGAAATTTGCAAGTCTCAATACCTCCTGTTTCATTTCTGACACACACCCACCCAACCCTGGGCAAGCATCGGTCGGCTACCAGGGCGCGAGATAATCAGCCCATGGATGATTGCAACGGAGCCCCGCCTTGAGCCCACCGAAGACCTCGCCGACGCTACGCAAGGCCATCGAGCTGCTCAACGCCGAAGCGCAGGCGCAGCTCGACCGGCACCCGTGGGGGCACCTGCTGGCGGGACGCCGGGAAGCGCTCCGACTGCCGCTGGAGCTCGTCCTCAACGCCCGGCCGGAGGAGCTGCCGAAGCTGGCTGCGCGAGCTCAGGAGGGGATCGATGAAGCTCTGCAGGCGGTGCTCGCCCACCAGGCGGTGGTGCGCCCGGGGCATGTCTACTGCCTGCGCTGCGCCGGTGCGGAGCTCTCCCCCAGCTCCAGAGCTCCCAGCTCCAGAGACCCCAGCTCCCGAACTCCCAGTGCTGGCAGCCAAAGCGCGGCGGTGCAGCATGCCCCCTGCCAGCACACTCAGCCTCCGGGATCCCAAGACGTTTTCACCGGCTACGGGCCTACCGGCATCCCCCGCTTCACCGACCTCGGCCAATGGCTGCTGGAGCGCCAGGATCCCCGGGTGGACGATCTCTATCAGGAACCACCGCGGCTGGTCACCGTCGTCTCCACCGGTCCCGAGCTCACCGGCGAGGTGCTCTCCGCCTACCGCGACCAGCAGACCGGCTACCGCCTCCACGGCCAGGTCGCCGCCGGCTGGTTTTCTCTCCCCGACCCCCAGGGCAACCGGCGCCCGATGGCGGTGACCCTCCAGATCGTCTCCACCCACGGCCGCCGCGGCAGCCGGGGACACCCCCGCTTCACCCTCAACGTGGTGTGCACCGGACCCGATGGCGAGAGTCTGGAGGAGCTCTATGGCAGGATCGGCAAGCTGCCCTGGGCCGGTCCCTTGCGCTGGGGCCAGGAGGCCCTGGCCAGCGTCGAGGCCGCAGCGGCCCGGCGAAGACCCGGCCAGCGCACGAAGTCTTCCGCCAAGAGATCCTCTGGAAAGAAGCAACAGCAGCGGCTGGAGGGAATCCTCGGCGGCATCGCCCGAAGGCTGGAGAAAGGCCGGCGCGCGCACCGGCGGCGCACCCAACACGCCCAGCAGCGCCACGACGAGGGCGGTCGGCCCACCTCCATGGCGCTTGCGGATCTGCGGGTAGCGGGGGCCGAGCAGCTGCTCTTCGACACCCGTCAGGAAACGTTGGTGGTGCTCGGCGAGCGCGGCCGTGCCCACGTCTTCAACCCCGAAGGCAAGTTGGTGACCTCGGTGCGCTACGCTCCGCCGGCCATCGAGCGCCGGCGCCAGAATCGCCGCTGGCGCCCCGCCACCGCCGCCGAGATCGCCACCTTGGAGAAGCATCTCGGCATGGCCAGCGGCTACCGCTCCGGAGCTTCGGACTCTTCGCCGGAAACCTGAGGAGGCTCCTGCGGTTGGCTACGAAGCCTGTCCAGAGCTTCCCGAAAGACTCCCTGCAACGACCTCAAATAGCCCTCCTGAGCCCCAAGGGCGGTGGCCAACCGGTCCACCAGGGAGCCGAGGAGCGACTCCTCCTCCGCCAGGGTGTGTTCCGAGGCTTCCGCAGCTTCGGCGTTGTACCGCCGGGCAGCTCCGGCAGCACCCTGAGCTCTACCGTCCGCTCCATCCTCTCCCGCGCTGTTGCGCACCCCCCGGCCGAGGATCCGCGAAGCCTTGAGCAGCAGCCGGCGGCTGCCTCGCAAGCTGCGCTGCACCAGCTGCCGCACCGGCCGGGGATCGATCCGGTCGAGGGCCTCCAACATTGCCCGTCGAACCTCCAGCGCCGATCTCTTCGCCCCCGCCGGCGCCGCCAGGTCCAGCTCATCCCAGCTCAGGGCACTGTGCATCAAATACCCCAGGTGGAAGGTCTCGGAGAAGCGCTCGACGCTCTCGTTGAGGGTGAGGATGATGAGGATCTTCTTGAAAACCTTCCGCAGCAGGTAGATCGTCACCTTCACCACCGGGGTCAGGAAGCAACCGCTGAGGCATCCGCGGAGCAGGCTGCCCTCGTCGGAGCCGGCGAGGGTACGGATCTGCTGCGGCTGCGGCTGCCGCCCCCAACGCTCCAGCTGCTCCGCCAACATCCGCCGGCGCACCCAGTCGAGCACCCGATCATCGAGGAAGGGGATGGGGATGAACGGACACAGTCCCGCCAGCAGACTGTAGAAGGTCAGGCGCCGGAACCATGAGACTCTGCCGACGCCGTCGC
>JAXHTF010000164.1 GCA_034211275.1 Acidobacteriota bacterium | reverse complement strand
CCCACCGGCGGTGCGCCAGCGCTCCCGCAGATGGGCCAGGCGGGCTCGGGAGGCGCGATATTGCTGCTCCAGCTCGGCGACCTCCCGCTCCAGCTGGTTCACCGCTTCCTGGTCCAGCTCGCCTTCTCCCACTTCTTCCTCGATGCGCTGGATTTCCTCGCCGGCGCTCTTCCAACGCAGCCACGGTTCTCGGGCCTGGCGCAGAATCTCCAGGTGCCGCAGGCGGCGCTCGGTCTGCGCCAGCTCCTGCTCGCGGCTTTTCAGCTCCCGGCCGATCTCTTGCCGGCGTTGGACCAATTCCTCGTAGCGCGCCGGGAGCTCCTGGAGCCCGCCGATCTCCCGGTCCAGATCCCGGGCCTGTTGCAAGTGGTAGTTGAGGCTCGGCCGCTTGCCCCGAAGCAACAAGATGCTCCGCTGCCGGCGATCCAGCGCTGCCAGCACCGCCGGCAGGTCGACATCCCCGAGGCCGGTTCCGGCGGCCAGCAGTCGGCCCCGAAGGCCCTCCTCGGTGAGTACTTCCAGGCCCTGCAGGTCCTGCAGGCCGATGGCGAAGACCCGTTCGAAGGTACGCCGGTCGAGGCCGCCCATCCAGGCCGGTTGGGGGTTGTCGCTTCCTGGGCCCCCCTCATCCGGGGTGCTGTCAGCCGCGGCTCCGGTCGCCAGAGGGAGGGTCTGGTTGAGGTCTTGGGACTCGGTCCCGGGGAGGTCGGGGCTGGGGGGCGCCGCGGGTCGGGTGGCATCACCGTCGAAGCCCGGATCCGGCGCCGGGTGCACCATCAATCCGGAGTCGCTGCGTTCCAACAACCAACGGTGTCCCGTGGAGGTCTCCAGCCGGAGCCGGCCGCCGGGGCGACCTCCCCGCAGCGGTGGATAGCTGCGGCCCCGGGGGCCCGCCGGGCCGAAGAGGGCGAAGCGGAAGAATTCCACCAGCGTGCTCTTGCCGCTCTCGTTGGCTCCCTCGAACAGGCACAGGCCGCTCCCCAGGCGCTCTGTGCCCTGGTCGTGGAAGACCCCGAAGCCGTCGATGTGGAAGTCGAGAATGCGCATGATGGTGGGGATACCTGCTGGGTATCTTCCTCAGGGCTCCAAATGGTCCAAGGCCAGGGCTTCGGCATCGTCCAGCAGAGCCAGGATCTCCTCGTCGTCGAGCTGGTCGAGGGCGTCTTCCACCAGCCGTGCTTCGGGGCGCTGGCCAAGGCGCCGGCGGATCTCCGCGGCAGCGTCTTCCCGCTGCCGCAGGCGATGACCGGCGCGCAACAACTCACCGATGAAATCTTCCTGCTGGCGGCGGGCGGAGCGGTCCACTGGTGGTCGGGTATGAAGCTCCAAAGATTCCGTCCAGACGAAGTCCGGGCGCTCCTCCTCGCCGTCCCGCAGCGCCTCCAGGAGCTGCGCCGGCAGGTCGCCGCGGACCAGCGAGCCGTGGAGCGGTGAGCGGCCGGTGAGCCTCAGTCGCAGCACCGCCGGCCGGTGGGCCAATTCCTCCGAGCCGGTCTTGCGCACCGCCGTTCGGCGGAGGGCTTCCCGGCGCTCCAGGGCGAGGTCCAGCAGCCGGTCGGTGGCGTCGAGGCCGCTGACGTCGATCTGCTCCTCCACCCAGGTCACGACGTCCAGGCGCTCGAAGTAGAGCCGCGCCGTGCCCTGGCGGTCCACCTCCACCCGATAACAGCCGCCGGGGCCGGGCTCGCGCACGCTGCGGCCCTGGACGAAACCGGGATAGACCACCCACGGCTGACCCCGCTCCAGTACCTGGCGATGGTGGACGTGCCCCAGGGCCCAATAGTCGAAGCCCAGGGACCGCAGCTCATCGAGGGTGCAGGGGGCGTAGTTGTCGTGCCCCTTGAGGCCGCCGACATTGGCGTGCAGCACGCCGATGGCGAAGGGGGGCCCGGGGCGGCGGGGGAAGAGGGGCAGGAGGCTCTCCGTCTCGTCCCGCCGGCGATAGCTGATGCCGTGGACTTGGGCGACCGTCCGGCCTCGCCGCTGAATCTCGAAGGAGCTCACCTCGCTGGGGAAGCGGTGCACGCCCTCGGGGAGCTCCAGCCCCCGCTGCCAGCTGGGTAGAGGATCGTGGTTGCCGTGGGCCAGGAAGCATTCCACCCCTCTCCGGGCGAGCCGTTCCAGGGCTTCCCGCAGGCGCAGTTGAGCTCGCAGGCTGCGGTCGGCACCGTCGTAGACGTCGCCGGCGAAGATCACGAAATCGACGCCGGTGTCGAGGGCTCGCTGCACCAGCTGGTCCAGAGCCTGGAAGGAGGCTCGGCGCAACACCTGCGCCACCGCCGGAGCAACCTCCTCGAGGCCTCGGAATGGGCTGTCGAGGTGGAGGTCTGCGCAGTGCAGGAACGAGAAAGGAGGTGTTTCGGCCATGATTCAATGGTTTGGGGAACTCTGCGATGGTATCCCTGGTGAAGGGGCCGAACAAGCGTTGAGCGATCTCCACCGTCGCGCCGGCCGGCCGTCGAGGTTCACCGCAGCAATGACGCGATGCAACGGCAAGACCCAGAGTTTCGTACAATCCTCAAGATGCAACGAATACGACCAGACCGCCGAAGGCCTCGCCGGGAGTGCCCGTGGAGGGTTCTTGGGGCGGTTCTGCTGGCAGTGTCGGTGGCCGGGTCGATGATCGGCTGTGGTGCTTCGCCGGTGGCTGCGGACGGGGACGGCGGGCCGCCGCCTCCGAGAGAGCTACGGGTCGAGGGCACCCCGGTGGAGCCGCGCCTGCTGCTCACCGGTGAGCTGGTGGTGGAGCGGGCCATCGAGCTCTACGCTCCCGACGCCGCCATCCGGCCGATGGAGATTCGCTGGATCGCCGAGGATGGAGCCTCCGTGGCGTCGGGAGATCCGGTGGTGGAATTCGACAACGAGGCCATCGCCTCCCGGCTGGAGGATCTCGAACGGGATCTCGAACAAGCTCAGCAGACCCTGAAGGTGACCCGAGCCCGGGTGGCGGCGGAGATCGCCCGGGCAGAGCTCAAGCTGCGCCAGAAGCAGGCGGCCCTGGACCGCGCTCGCCTCGACGCCGAGGTACCCGCGGAGCTGCAGCCGCGAGCGGAGTACGAGGACCGACAGCTGGAGCTGGAGAAAGCACGATTGGAGTTCGACCAGGCGCAGCAGGAGCTGGTGGCGGCGAAGGCTGGCGGTCAGGCCACCGTCGCGCTGGATCGGCTGAAGCGGGATCAGGCGTCGGAGGAGCTGCGTCGGGCGCGCAAGGATCTAGATCTCTTGGCCATGCGCGCTCCGGACGATGGACTGGTTCTGTTCTCGGAAAATATGCGCGAGCGGCGTCCGTGGCAGGTGGGCGATCAGGTCTGGCCGGCGGAACGGCTGGCCCGTATTCCCGACCTCGGGAGTCTCGAGGTCGAGGCCAGCCTCTCCGACGTCGACGACGGTCGGTTGGCGCCGGGTATGAAGGCCATCGTGACCCCGGACGCCTTCCCGGAGCTGGAGCTCGACGCCCGCGTGCGCAGCGTCGACGGGCTGGCGGACATCCAAGGGCCGGATTCCGCCAATCGCGCCTTCGGCGTCCGCCTGGCCCTGGCAGGACCGTTGCCGTCGGCCCTGCGGCCGGGGATGTCGGTGCGGGTGCTGGTGCCCCAGCAGGGCGAGGGCGGGATGCCGGTGGTTCCCCGGTCGGCGCTGGTGTGGGGAGACGAGGGGCCCCGGCTGTTGCTGGCGGGGGGGGAGGAGCGGCCGGTGCGATTGGGCGCCTGCGATGCCCACCGCTGCGTCGTGCTCGCTCAGGAGCTCTCCGGTGCCGAGGCGGACCAGCCGGCAGCGGAAGATGAAGAGCGATTGGCGGGGGCGGGCTCATGACTGGACTCATGACTGGGCGCACGACTGGCTGCATCGTCTGGGGAGTGCTGCTCGGCATCTTGGTACTGGGTCTGTGGTGGGGCGTCGGGGCCGACAGCGATCCGCGGCAGGCGACGGTGGAGCAGCGCGATCTGGTCCTGGGGGTCGAGGTCACCGGTGAGCTGGAGGCGGTGAATTCCATCGAATTGGGGCCGCCGCAGATTTCCCGCATCTGGAGCTACAAGATTTCCTTCATGGCGCCGGAGGGCAGCACGGTGGAGGTCGGCGAGCCGGTGCTGCGCTTCGACACCAGCGAGCTGGTGCGGGATCTGCCCAAGGTGCGGGCGGACCTGGAGGCGGAGCAAAAGCGTCTTCAACAGCGGCGCAACGAGGTCGCTCTACAGCTCGAGGAAGAACGGTTGGCGCTGGCGGAAGCCCAGGCGCGGCTGCGCCGCTTGGACCTGGAAGTGGACGTACCGCCGGAGATCCAGGCGGCCCACGAGCTACAGAAAGCGCGAATCGACTACCAGCTGGTGCAGGACGAGATCGAGGCCCGGCGGCGGCTGGTAGAGCTGCTGGAGACCGGGGGCGAGGCGGAGCTTCAGGGACTTCAGGAGCGTACCCGTCAGGCGGCGGAAGAAGTGCGCCGGCGGGAGCAGGAAATCGCTTCCATGACCGTGCGGGCTCCGCGGGCGGGCTCGGTGGTCTACGTCAGCGACTTCAACGGCGACAAGAAGCAGATCGGCGACACCGCCTGGCGCATGCAAAAAGTGGTGGCCATTCCCGAGCTCGACGAGCTCTCGGGCGCCGGAGCGGTGCGCGAGGCGGAATCCGGGCGTTTGGAGCCGGGACAGCCCGTGACTCTACGCCTCGACGCCTATCCGGATCGTCCCCTCCCCGGGAGGGTCGAGCGCATCCACCGGGTGGTCAAGCCACGCTCCGTCAACGATCCCCGCAAGGTCACCCGCCTCGACATCGTGCTGGAGCAGACCGCCGGGGAGCGCATGCTGCCGGGGATGCGCTTCACCGGCACCGTCGAGGTGGATCGCATCGAAGACGCTCTGGTGGTGCCGCTGGAGGCGATCTTCCCCCGCCCCGAGGGGCCGGTGGTGCAGGTCGCCGGCTGGTTCGGCACCGAATCCCGACGAGTCGAGCTGGGCCGTCGCAACGCCACCCACGTGGAGGTGTTGGGCGGCGTGTCCCGAGGCCAGGAAGTGTTGCTGCGATGAGAGGGTCACCGCTCGCACCACTGATGCTCGTGCTCGCCACGGTCCTGTTGACCCTGGCGGGCTGTGGCGAGACCGCCTCGGTGCCCACGGCGCCGGTGGAGCGGGTCGACTTCGTTCACCGGGTCACCGCCGAGGGCGTGCTCCAGGCCTCGCGGGTGACCATCATCACCGTGCCGCCGCAGGTGCAGCGCCGGGCGCGCCTCGCCTGGATGGCCCCCGAGGGGGTGCAGGTGGAGGCCGGTGAGGTGGTGGCGCGCTTCGATCCCGAGGAGATGGAGCAGCAGCTCCAAGAAGCGGAAGAGGGGCTTCAGCGCAACCGTCTGGAGCATGACAAATCGCGCAACGAGAGCCTCGGCAAGCTCGCGGAGCTGAAGACCCGCCTGGAAGTGGCGAAGATGGAGTTGGAAACCGCCCGCCGTTTTCGCCGCACCGACACCGAGCTCTACTCGCGGCTGGAGATCGTGGAGGACGCGGTGGACGAGGAGCTGGCGGAGGAGCGGCGGAAGCACGCCGAGGAGATGAGCCAAATCCGCGGCACCCTGTCCCAAACCGAGCTCGATCTCTTGTCCATCGAGGGCCGCAAGGCACAGCTGGAGCTGGAGCAGGCGGAGAAGGGCCTGGCGGCGCTGGAGGTTCGGGCGCCCCACGCCGGTCTGCTCACCTGGGTGCGAGATTTCAGCGGTGAGCGCCTGCAGGTAGGGGCCTCCATCTGGCGGGGTCAGCCGCTGGCGGAGATCCCCGACCTCACCGAGCTCGAGGTGGAGGTTCACGTTCTGGAGGCGGACGCCGCCGGTTTGACCCCGGGCAAGCCCGCTCAAGTCTTGGTGGAGGCTCATCCGGAGCGCTCCTATGCCGCCACCATCCAGCGGGTGGACAGCATCGCCCGCCCCCGGTCCACCGGCTCGCCGGTGCAGTACTTCGCCGTCACGCTGCAGCTGGAAGAGGCGGACTTGGAGATCATGAAGCCTGGCCAGCGGGTCCGTGCCACCCTCGAGCTGGAACGGGCCGACGATGCTTTGGTGATCCCTCGGCAGGCGGTCTATGAAGACGAGGACGGCGCCTTCGTCTACCGCGTGGAGGGCTCTCGGGTCGAGGTACAGCGGGTCGATGCGGGGCCGGCGTCACTGGGCCTGCGGGTGATCGCCGAGGGGCTGGAGGAGGGCCAGCGAGTGGCCCTGGAGAAGCCCCCCAACCTGCAGAATCGGGACCTGCAGAATCAAGACCTGCAGAACGAGCATCAGGGGGCAGAGGGCTCAGACGGAGAGAGCCTGGAGCCGCCGGAAACAGCGTCTTCGGAGGTGGCCGGCGGATGAGCTTTCTGGAGGCCTTGCGGCTGGCCCTCGACAGTCTGGCCGGGCACAAACTGCGTTCCGGTCTGACCATGCTGGGTATCGTATTCGGTGTCGGAGCGGTCATCGCCATGCTCTCCATCGGTGCCGGTGCCGAGGCGGAGGCCCTGGCCATGGTCGAGCGCCTGGGGCTCAACAATGTGCTGGTTCGGGCCAAAGTGCTGGACCCCGACGAGGCGGAGGAGCTGCGGCGCAAATCCGTCGGCGTCTCCTTGCGCGACGCCGAGGCCATCCTCGACGCCGTGCCCGGGGTGCAGCGGGTAGCCCCCCGCGCCGCCATCGACGTCTGGTCGGTGGTCGCCGAGGGAGCGGTCACCGACGCGGCGGTCTTCGGCGTTGGCGACGGTCACGCGGCGCTGGCCGGATTGCAGGTTCAGGAAGGGCGCTTCCTCGATCCCCTGGACATTCGCGACCACGCTCAGGTCGGGGTCATCGGTCCCGGCGTGCGCCAGCGTCTCTTCGGCTACGGCGAGGCGGTGGGCCAGCTCCTCAAGGTCAACGACGTATGGCTCGAAGTGGTGGGAGTGTTGGCGCCGGAGGGAGCCGAGAGCGACAGCTTCCAGGGGGTGGCGGTGAGCTCCACCGCCGACACCGTCTATGTGCCGGTGAGCACGGCGCTCCGCAAATTCGAACGGGATCCGGTGGCGGCGCCCCTCTCCGAGCTGGTGGTGGAGCTCGCCGAGCCCGGTGCCGCCCGCACCGCCGCCCGCGCCATCGACACTCTGCTCCAACGGCTCCATGCCGGGGTGGACGACTACCAGCTGGTGGTGCCCGAGGCGCTGCTGGAGCAGAGCCGCAAGACTCAGCGCCTGTTCAATCTGGTGATGGGTTGCATCGCCGGCATCTCCCTGTTGGTGGGCGGCATCGGCATCATGAACACGCTGCTGGCGACGGTCCTGGAGCGCACCCGGGAGATCGGCGTGCGCCGGGCCGTGGGCGCCCGCCGTCGGGATGTGCTGACCCAGTTTCTCGCCGAGGCCTTTGCCCTGAGCGCCGTCGGAGCCCTCGCCGGCATACTGCTCGGAGTCATCATCAGCCGCATCATCGCCGCCTCCGCCGGCTGGCCGACGGTGGTGACCCTCGGCTCCATCCTGCTGGCGGCGGGAGTGGCGGTGGCTGTGGGCATCGCTTCCGGCCTCTACCCGGCGCGCCGCGCCGCCGCCCTCGACCCCATCGAAAGCTTGCGCTACGAATGACTTCGCCGCTGATTCAGCTCTCCGGAGTGCACCGCACCTACCATCTGGGAGGCTCCCAGGTCCACGCCCTGGCGGGTATCGATCTGGAGGTGCGTTCCGGCGAGTACCTCGCCATCACCGGCCCGTCTGGCAGCGGCAAATCCACTCTCATGCACCTGCTGGGCTGTCTCGACACGCCCACCCAAGGGACCTACCAGCTGCGCGGTCAGGCGGTGCACGATCTCGACGACGACGCCCTGGCATCCATTCGCGGGCGCGAGATCGGCTTCGTCTTCCAAAGCTTTTACTTGCTGCCCCGCACCGATGCGGTGAGCAACGTCGAGCTGCCGTTGATTTACGCCGGCGAGCCGGTCCAGGAGCGCCGCCAGCGGGCCCGCCGGGCGCTGGAACGGGTTGGCTTGGCGGATCGGATGGACCACCGCCCGGCCCAGCTTTCCGGCGGCCAGCGCCAGCGGGTGGCCATCGCCCGGGCCTTGGTCAACGACCCCGCCATCCTCCTCGCCGACGAGCCCACGGGCAATCTGGATACTTCCACCACCGAAGAGATCCTGGCCCTCCTCGACCAGCTCCACCAGGCCGGCGCCACCATCATCGTGGTGACCCACGAGGCCGACGTCGCCGCCCGAGCCCACCGCACCGTGGAGCTACGGGATGGCAAAGTGGTGGCGGATGGCTGAGCTCGTTTCACGCTGAAGTCACGCCCCTGTGGTAGCGTTTTCGCAGTTGGAAAGATCCCCTTTGCCCTTTGATTCGCCAGGAGGTCAGCCATGAAGCTCGCTCCCCCAGAGAGCCCGTTCGATGTCTTTCGCCGTTCCCTCGTTTCCACCGTAGCTCTGCCCGCCCTGATCCTCGGCCTCGTGCTGGCGCTGGTGGCCGTGGGCTGTGCCGCGCCGACCAACGAGCCAGTAGAGGGCGGTGAGGAGGATACCGAGGCTTCCTACGAGGATCGTATGGCCACCGAGCACGCCGACGACACCGCCGAGCCCTCGCCGGCGGCGCAACAGGAGCCTGCGATGCCGGTGGATGAGGAAGAAGTGACCTACGCCGTCCTCGGGGATCGGGAAATCCAGGGCTTCTTCGCCCAGCCCCAGGAAGTCCAGGGGGACGTACCCGGCATTCTGGTGATCCACGAATGGTGGGGCCTCAACGACAACATCCGCAACATGGCCCGGCGCCTGGCCGGTGAAGGCTATATGGCGCTGGCGGTGGACCTCTACGGCGGTGAGTCGGCGGACACTCCGGAGGCGGCCCGGGAGCTGATGCAGGGCACCACCGAGCGCACTGACGAGTTGGAGGAGAACCTGCGCCAGGCCCAGGACTTCCTGGTGCGCCAGGGCGCGGTGCGCAGTGGCGTCATCGGCTGGTGCTTCGGCGGCGGTTGGTCGCTGCGCACCGGCTTGCTGATGCCCGACCAGATCCAGGCGGTGGTCATCTACTATGGTCGCCTGATCACCGACCCCGACGAGCTGGCAGCGCTGCAGGCGCCGGTGCTCGGCATCTTCGGTGAAGAAGACCAGGGCATTCCGGTGGAGAGCGTGCAGGAATTCGAGACCGCCCTGGAGGATCTCGGGAAGGACAACGCCATCGCGATCTTCCCCGGTGCCGATCACGCCTTCGCCAACCCCTCCGGCGAGCGCTACCAGCCCGAGGCGGCGGAGAAGGCCTGGGACCTGACCCAGGACTTCCTGCGCCGGCATCTGCAGCCCGGAGCTCCGGACTGATCACCGAGTCTGAAACGTCACCGGCGGTGAACCCGCTAGCGCCGCAAGGGGTTGGCCGCTAGCTGCCGGTGACCCAGAACACCACCAGGCCGATGGCCACCACCACCATGGCCAGATAGGTGACCGCCGTCTGCACCTTGCCCCCGTGTTGCATGTGGTGACCGCCGCCCTCGTGCTGCCGACGATGCTGGCGGTGCAGCAGTACCATCGCTCCGGCGACCCCAAGGAAGACCAGATTGAGCCAGAAGGTGTAGTCGATCTGGAATTGTGCTTCCGGGCCCTTGGCGGCGGCGCCGTCCGGCGTCAAGCCGAGCAAGCCGAATCCCAGATGCAACGCCAGCGCCGTGACCACGATGCTCACGAACATCACGCCCGCGATGTACAAAGCGACCTTCCAGCCGTAATACCGGGCGTTGACCCGCACCAGCGGCGGCACCATGAGATCCGAATAAATGAACCCCATGACACCGGCGAAGGCGGCCCCGCTACCCGCCAGCACCGAGGCCAGCGGAATATTGCCCATGGAGCCGATGAAGGTCAGGGCAGCCACGAAGGGGGCCACCACGGCGTTCTCCAGGGCGATGACCAGATCGGGAATCTGCCCCTTGAAATCGGCCAGGAAGAGCGTCTTCCACCAGGATTCGGGGACCAGGACCTTGACGAAGCCGGCGATGGTGAAGCCCACCAGAATTTCTTGCCACACCATCTGCCACTCCATGACGAAGCCATGACCCACCCGCCGCCAGCCGTCGAGGCTGGTGATGCGGTCCATGGGCGAGAAGGACTCCTCCTCTTCCGGAGTCTCCTCCTGAGCTTTCTCCCGGGCCGCCTCGATCCACGATTTGGGATAGGTCCAGCGGATGAGCAGCGAGCTGACGAGGATCAGCAGCAAGCCACCGATGAGCTCTGCCACCAGATACTGCCAGCCCAGGAAGATGAGGATCAGAATGCCCAACTCGATGACCAGGTTGGTGGAGGCGAACATGAAGGCCACCGCGCTGATGAAGTGGGCCCCCTTGGCCAGCAGCGAGCGGGCTGCGGCGAGGGCGGCGAAGGAGCACGAGGAGGACGCGGCGCCGAAGGCGGTGGCCAGACCAACGCTCTCGGCGTCCGGCTGCCCCATGTGGCGGGTGAGCCGGCGCTCCGGCACGAAGGCCTGGATCATGGCGCTGATGGTGTAGCCCAGCACGAAGGCCCAACCGGCCTTCCAGAAAAATCCGACGGCGGTTTTTGCCGCCTCTCCATACAAACTCAGAAAATCCATTTCTCTCCTTCCTCGACGGGTCTCCATTGTAGGGTGCCGCTCCAGCGGTCTCCAGGGAACCCGGAGGCGTTGGTCGAAGGACTTCATGACATGATCGCGCCCGATGGCTAGCGGCGACACCCTCCTGCATCCGCGACCTCAGCGTTTCGAAGACTCCCCCGGGGCCTGTGTCCTCCGGGGTGAGGTGCGGCTTTCGGTGCTGGCGCCGGACGAGCTGGCGGCACCGGCCTTGGAGATCCTCGAGCCGGCTCTTGAGGAGCGCGGATTGCAGCCGCGGCGGGTCGAGCGCGGCGGGCAGATTCGGTTGGTCATCGATCCGGCTCCGGTGGAGCGGGCTCAGGGCTATCGCTTGCACGTCGGCGAGTTCGGCGTCGAGTTGGTGGGCTCCGATACCGCCGGCTTGCTCTACGGCGTCTTCACCCTGGTTCAATGGCTGCGAGCCCATCCTCCGCTACGCCGGCGGGTGCGGCTGCCGGGGTTGATGGTGGAGGATTGGCCGGACTTCGCCCACCGCGGCGTCATGCTCGACATCAGCCGCGACAAGGTGCCGACGAAGGAGACCCTGGAGCATCTGGTGGAGCTGCTGGCCTGCTGGAAGATCAACCAGCTCCAGCTCTACATGGAGCACACCTTCGCCTACGCCGGTCACGAGGAGGTCTGGCAGGGCGTCGGCGCTCTGACGGCGGAAGACGTGCGCTGGCTGGACGATCTCTGCCGCCGCCGCTGCATCGAGCTGGTGCCCAATCAAAACAGCTTCGGCCACTTCCACCGCTGGCTCGTCCTCGACCGCTACCGGCCCCTGGCGGAATGCCCGGAGGGTCAGCCGTTTCCCTTCGGCGACGAAGAGCGGCCTTTCAGCCTTTGCCCGACGGATCCGAAGAGCTTAGAGCTGCTGCGGGATCTCTACGCTCAGCTGCTGCCCAATTTCCGCAGCCGTCTCTTCAACGTCGGCTGTGACGAAACCTTCGACCTCGGCAAGGGCCGCTCCGCCGAAGCCTGCCGTCGCCGCGGTCGCGAGGAGGTCTACCTGGACTTCCTGCGCCAGGTGCGGGATCTGGCGGCGGAGCATGGTCGGAGAATCCAGTTCTGGGGCGACATCATCATCGAGCGGCCGGACCTCATCCCCGAGCTGCCCAAGGACGCGGTGGCCCTGGAGTGGGGCTACGAGGCGGATCACAGCTTCGAGGAGCATGCTGCCGCCTTTGGTCGCTCGGGGCTCGAATTTTACGTTTGCCCCGGTACCAGCAGCTGGAGCAGCCTCACCGGGCGGCCGGACAACGCGGTGGCCAATCTCGCCTCCGCGGCGGAGCACGGGCTGGCCCACGGCGCCAGCGGGTACTTGATCACTGACTGGGGCGACTTCGGCCATCTGCAGCCGCTGCCGGTGAGCTACCCGGGTCTGCTCGCCGGCGCCGGTTGCGCCTGGAATGTCGAGTCTCGGAAAGGCCTGGCGGAGCGCTTGCCGGCGCTGCTGGATCACCACGTCTTCCATGACCTCGCCGGCCGGGCGGGGCAGGCGCTGTGGGATCTGGGAGCCGCCCACGGTCTCACCGGTGCCCGCCCTTTCAACGGCTCGCCGCTCTTCTTTCAGCTGGTCCGGCTCTCCGATACCTTGGACGAAAAGCGCTACCAAGGCATGACGAAGGAGGGCCTCGAGGAAGCGCGCGATGCAGTGCAGGCCGGCCGCAAAGCTCTCGCCAAAACGCGCCTGGAGCGCCCCGACGCCGAGCTGGTCCTGCGCGAGCTGCGCTGGGCCGCCGACCTCCTCCTCTTCGCCATCCGCCTGGCCAAGGCCCGCCTCAAAGCCGGCAAAGGCCAGCCTCTCGACGCCGTTGCCGCCAAGACCCGTCAGTGCCTCGCCGACCGTCTTGCTCCGCTCCTCCCCGAGTATCGCGAGATCTGGCTCGCCCGCAACCGCCCCGGCGGCCTCGACGATTCCGCTGGGCGGTTGGAGCAGTTGTTGGCAGAGCTCAGGGGATGAGACGGGGGCAGGCTTTTCGCCCCGCGCGCTACGGTCGATACGTCGCCGAGCAATCCGGCCCTTCCCACACCGTCAGCTGACTCAGGGGAGCCTGGGGAAGAGCCTCCTCCAGTCGATGGAAGAGGTGGCGGGCGATGTGCTCGGTGGTGGGGCTGAGCTCGTCGAAGGGCGGCACGGTGTTGATGTGCTGGTGGTGGAAGGGGGCCACCAGGGCTTCCAGCGCCTGCTTCACTTCGACGAAATCGTAGGCCATGCCCTCTGGCCCCAGCTCGTCCGTGGCCAGCTCCACCTCCACCAGCCAGGAATGGCCGTGTACCGGTTCCGCCTCACCGTGGTAGGACGTCAGGTGGTGGGCCGCTTCGAAGCGGCTGCGAATGCGCAGGGTGTAGTGGCTCATGATGGAGATCCCGAAAGTTCAGGGTGGGTCGATCCGTGGAGGGGAGCCTACCGCACTCCATGAGTCTCTGGCTCTTTGGGGAAGGCGGTCAAAGTTCCCGAGAGAAGGGGTGGGAGCTGGTAGACTTCCCCTACTGCTTCCTGCCGCCCACAGCGGGCCTCAGCGACTTGGCCGGAGGGGTCGAGACGGGGTGAGATTCACCCTGAAGCCTCCGGGCACCGCGGTCCAGGCTGGGTGAATCGGTACCGAGACCGGCGAGAGGCCGGGATCTTGCCGGTCAGGAACACGGCATCATCATGGGTACATTCATCCTCATCGCCATCATCGTCTTCATGGTGGTGGCGTTCGCCTGGGAGCTGATGCCCATCGATCTGGTGGCCCTGGTGGCTCTAGGGCTGCTGCTGATCTTCAATCTGGTGACGCCGGAGGAGGCGACGGCGGGGTTCTCCAACCCGGCGGTGATCACCGTGATGATGATGTTCATCGTCAGCGAAGGGCTGGTGCGCAGTGGCCTGATCAACCGCATTGCTCACCGCATCGCCGGGATGGCAGGTCGCTCCCGCTTCGTGGCAGCGACCTCCCTGTTGGTGCTCGCCGGTGTTCTCTCGGCCTTCATCAACAACACCGCCAGCGTCGCCATCTTCATGCCCGTGGCGATCTATCTGGCCAAGCAATACAAATTCAGCCCGTCGAAGATCCTCCTGCCGCTCTCCTACGCCTGCATCTTCGGCGGCGCCTGTACCCTCATCGGCACCTCCACCAATCTGCTGGTCTCCGCCATGGCGACGGAATACGGCCTGCCGCCGCTGGGTGTCTTCGAGTTCCTCTCTCTTGGCTCGATCCTCTTCGTGGTGGGGATGATCTACACCATCGTGCGCTCCCAGCAGGTGCTGCCCTCCCGCAGCATCATCTCCAGCCTGACCCGCCGGTACCAGATGAGCTCCTTCCTCACCGAGATCAAGGTACCCAAAGACTCCAAGATCATCGGCAAAACGGTGATCTCCGAGCAGCTCAGCGAGCGTTTCCAGCTCAATGTGCTGGAGATCCTCCGCGGCAGCCAAAAGATCTCTCAGGATCTGCGCAACACGGTGATCCAGGCCGGCGACGTGATGCTCCTGCGCGGAGCCATGGAGGACATCGTGAGCTGCAAGCAGGTCTACGGTCTGCTGTTGCTCACCGACCTCAAGCTGCGGGATGAGGACCTCGACGACGAGAACAACATCCTCGCCGAGGTGCAGCTGTCCCCAGCCTCCAACCTCGAGGGCCAGACCCTCAAAGAGATCGACTTCCGCGGCCGCTTCGGCTGCTTCGTCCTGGCCATCAACCGCACCGGCGACCCCATGCGGGACAAGGTCGCCATGGTTCCTCTGAAACGCTGGGACACGCTGTTGGTCTTCGGTCCCCGGCGACGGGTCGAAGCGCTTTACGACGTCGAGGACTTCGTTTCCCTCCAGGAGCGGGATCTGCGCCTGCGTCTCGACCCCAAATGGTGGATCGGCGCCCTCATCGTACCCTCGGTGGTGATCCTCGCCGCCACCGGCATCATGGGGATCATGGAAGCCGCCATCCTCGGTGCCGTGGCCATGATCGTCAGTCGCCGCCTGAAGATTCAAGAAGCCTACAAATCCATCAACTGGACGGTGATCTTCTTGGTGGCGGCGATCCTGCCGGTGGGCACGGCGATGCAGAATACCGGCCTCGCGGACCGTATCGGCCACGCGGTGGTGCTGGCTGGCGAGAGCCTCGGCGCGCTGGCGGTACTCTCCATCATCTATCTGGCGACCTCGTTGCTGACGGAGATCATGTCCAACAACAGCACCGTCGTTCTGATGGTCCCCATCGCCGCTAGCGTCGCCGCGGAGATGGGTGTCGAGCCCATGCCCTTCCTCATGGGCGTCGCCTTCGCCGGCTCCGCCAGCTTCCTCACCCCCATGGGCTACAACACCAACGCCATGGTCTACGCCCCCGGCGGCTATCGCTTCATGGACTACATTCGCCTCGGCTGGCCCCTCAAGATCGTCTTCTGGATCATCACCGTTGCCCTGATCCCGGTGATCTGGCCGTTCTGAGAGCACGAGCTTTGCGCCCTGGGAGCGTCGGCTCCCTATCGGCTCTGTCTGAGAGGGAGTGCTTGCTCCAGCGCTCTTGTTCATCTTGCCGCATTTTCCTCTTAGTTCAGCACGGTAAGTGACGATGCCTTGACACCCTCCTCGGCGACCCGATAAACCTCCGGCAGCTTTCCCATCACGCGACCGCCGGGCTTCCGCTTTGAAGGCTCGGGAAGGAGCTGCCATGCCTCGTGCCCTTCGAAATGTACTTTCGAGCCTATTGCTCGTTCTCGGGCTCGTTCTCGGGCTCGTTCTCGGATTGGCCCTCCCGGCCGCCGCCGACGTCTATCTAGCCACCGACCGCGGCGCCCTGCCGGCGGATCGGACCACCGGTAAGATCTTCGACCCTCTACCCGGGACCGCCGACGCCCGGGCGGTGGCCGCGGATTCTGCGAGAGAGCTCGTCTGGGTTCACACCGGCGAGGAGCTCGCCGCCTTCGGTCTCGAC
>JAXHTF010000163.1 GCA_034211275.1 Acidobacteriota bacterium | reverse complement strand
CTCGAAGAGAGCACCGACGCCCGCGGCATCGTGACCACGAGGGTCCTCGACGAGCTAGACCGCGTCACCTTCGTTGACTATCCGGACGACTCGTTGGACATCACCTACACCTACGACGACCCGCTGGTGCCGTTCTCGAAAGGCCGACTCACCGCCATCACCCGCAACGGCCAGGCCTTCGACTACCGATACGACCGCTTCGGCCGCCTCACCCAGGACGGCGCCCTCGGGTATGCCTACGACGCCAACGGCAACCGCAGCGGCGTGGAGTATCCTGGCGGGGTGACCGCTGTTTCGACCTTCGACTACGCGGACCGCCCCGAGAGCCTGACGGTCCAGCGCTCCGGCGAGCCGGACCTCCTCCTCGCCGCCGGTGCTTACTACGCGCCCTCCGGCCCGCTGAAGACTCTCGATCTAGGAAACGGCCTCACCGAATCCCGCAGTTTCACCGACCGCTACTTCCCCTCCGCCATCACCTTGGCCCCGACGACGCCCCTGACGGGCGCGCCAATCTTCCAGTGGACTTACACCACCGACAACGTGGGCAATATCGAGGGCATCCAGGACGCCCTCACACCGGCCAACGACAAGGACTACGGCTACCAGGATTTCCAGTACTACCTTACGGCCGGCGAGGGTCCGTGGGGCGATTTAGCCTGGACCTACGACCGCATCGGCAATCGGCTGGCGGAGACCCGGGATGGCGTCACCGACACCTACGCCTACCAGCCGAACGGTGCCAGCGGGAACACCGCAATCCTCGACACCATCACCCTGGGGGTCACTGGCACCAAGATCTACACCTACGGCCCCGCCGGTCACCTGGAGCAGGTTAGCGCTCCTGCGAACGAGACCACATTCCACTCCGACGCCGCCGGCCGGCTGGCCCGCCTGGAACGCCCCGCCGGCGATGCTGCCAGCGACTTCCTCTACGACGGCCGCAGCTTCCTGACCTCCGCCCGGGCCGACTCCCTGAGCGAGATCTTCACCGACGGTTTCGAAGCCGGGGACGGCTCCTGCTGGACGAGCTCTGTGGGCTCCGACATTGGTGCCGGCACGGCTGATTGTTCCACCAACCTGAGCCTCAGCAGCGTCTACAGCTCCGAAGGCGTCCTCCACGCCGTCAATCACTTCACCGGTCCGGTGGAGGAGAGCACGCGCTACTACTTCTACTTTGCCGGCCGGCCGGTGGCGCAGATGGATGTGCCGGTGGGTGGGAGCGCCGAGGTGGCTTGGCTGAGCGTGGATCACCTGGGGACGCCGGTGCTGGCGACGGATGAGGGAGGGGCGGTGCTTTGGGATGGTGGTTTTGAGCCGTTTGGATCGGACTACTCTGGGGCGAGTGGGGCGGGGGTGGATTTGCGGTTTCCGGGACAGTGGCATGATCCTCTTTGGGGGGCCGCAGACGAGGGCGCAAAGGTTTTCTACAATCTCAACCGTTGGTTCCAAACGGCAGACGCTCGTTACTTGAGTGCAGATCCTTTGGGCAAGAAAGGCAGTCGCAATCTCTATTCCTATGTCGAAGCGAACCCCATTGTCCGGATCGATCAGTTGGGCCTTGTCAGCTGGAGTTGCACAACTCTTGAGTTGTCGGTGGGAGGCCTACTTGCAGCCGGAGTCTTTTATGTGAATTGCGAGAGCGCTTGCGTAGGGAATCGCAAGGTGGTTGGTGACTATCTCGTAGGAGGTTTTGGGGCTGGTCTCGGTATAGCAATACCGTTTGAGCTTGGAGCGTGGGATCTCGAAGATGGACAGCAGCATCCTGAGGCTAGCTCCTTGGAGGGCAGTTTTTCTTTGCGGGGATGTTCCGCGACCCCTGTCGTTGGCTTCGCGGTAACTGAAGTCTCACAGGGTAAAGGGACGGGGAGCTGGTCGTTGAGCCCGACTTTTGGCCTGGGGCTGAACTGCTACGCGCTGGGCGGTGGATCTACGTTGATCAAAGAGACCGAAAGTTGCTGCAATAGCCCCGAAGCGCCTCCAAGCATTCGGGCTAGAGACTGAGAGGTGCCTGCCGTGAACTATCTTCGGAGCTTCGCTTGGTTTCTCTTGTTCATGTCGTCGTTGCTGGCACTCGTCAGCATGATCAATCTAATCATGCTGCTCTTCCTGTTTGAATCGATTCCAACTGCGGGCTCGCGGCTCTCTTCTGGAGTGGCCTCTTTGGTGCTCTCTAACGTTGAGGTGTTTGGGGCAGTGGTGTTCGTGTTTGGGGTCAGCGGAGTCGTCGCCTCCTTAGGCATCCTCAAGAAGAAGCAATGGGGTATTGACCTGACGATTCTGCTGCTGGCTGTAGGAATCGTCTGGGGTATTCTCGTTCTTATTCTTGAGGTCGCTGCAGTGGGAAGTGCCGCTCATTCGGACACGCCGATCATCTTCTTGTTGGCTCGATCCATAGCGACCGTGGGCATCTCATTCTGCTGGATTGCCGGCTGTGCCTGGGGTATCACCAGACTGCGATCTGCAAAGCTCGCGCTGAGCTAGCCGGAATTGCTTATCCCAGGTGTCGGGGCCGCAGTGGCTAATAGGTCATGTGGAGCAGGGCCGCCGGCGCTCCCGCTCTGCTTCCCCCCTACTCCCCCACCCGAAAATTCAACCGCAGCGTCGAGCTCACAGAGGCCACCTCGTCGCGGACGCCGACGGCGACGCGTTGGAAGCCTTCCTTCATGCGGAGGGTGAATTCGTAGGCGGCGTATTGGCCGAGGGCCTGGTTGATCTGGTCGTTGGGGATGTCGATGGGCATGGGGACGCGGGCGACGGGGGAGGAGCCGCCTTTTTCATTGCGCACGGCGATGAAGACCGATAGGCGGCCGCGGTGGTATTCCTGGTCCGGGAGCAGGGCGAGCTCGCCGAGGGGGATTTTGATCAGCATGGGGACGGCGTAGATGTCGCCGCTCTCTTTGCTGCCGGCGGCGCGTTCGAGCTCGACGCCCAGGGGGTTGTCCGAGGCGTTGAGAAGGAGCGCCGAGAGGGTGCGGTCGCTCATGCGGTCGTCGGAGTCCTTGGCCTGATACCCCAAGCGGTGGCGGATCTTGTACTTGCCGGGCTCCTTGAGGCGCACCTCCAGCCGGTGGTATTTGCCGTCCGCCTCGCGGTCCGGGCGGTAGCCGAGGGAATAGTAGGACTCGAAGTCGCTGGCCAGGTGGTTGAGGGTTTTGCTCAGACCGCGGGTGTTGATGAAGCTCAGGCCGCCGGTGGAGTCGGAGAGCAGTTGGAAGGTTTGGCGCAGCCCCGACTGTTCGATGGTCTGCAGGTCAGAGCCCCAGATTCGGCCGCCGGAGGCGGTGCCCATGGCGCCCAGGTCGAAACCGCCCTGGCTGGCGTCGACGACGCTGAAGTTGCTGGCGCCGCCAGCGTCGAGGGTGTAGAGCACCACGCGGTTGGCGTTGGCCTTGGCGATCAGGTCCTGGAAGTCGGCGGTGCTGTCGTAGGACAAGGTCTCGGCGGCTCCGGCCACCATGCCGGTGAGGTTGGGCACGCTGGAGAACTTGCTCCGCCAGGCTTCGAAGAGCGCCTGTCCCGGCAGCATGGGCATGCCGCCGCTGACGTAGAGCATGGCCTTGCGACCGGAGAGGCCGGCGAGGGAGTCGACGATGCTCTCCATGGCCTTGAGGGTGAAGCGGGTGCGATTGCGGATGCCGGAGGCGTGGATGCGGATACCCTCCAGCGCCTGCTGGGCATAGATTTCGGCGGTGCCGCGGTTGATGGAGTCGCCGTCGATGCCGACCTCCTCGATCTGGCGCAGCAGCAGCTGGCGCTCCCGCTCCACGTCCATGCCGCGTCCGGTCTCTTTCTCCAGGTCGTCGATGGCCACCTGCACCAGCTCCGGGATGGAGGTCAGCTCCTGCCGGATGTCCAGGCTGCCGTCAAAGCTCACCAGCATCACCCGATCCTGGTTGTCCAGGCTCTCCCGCAGGAACCGCCGCAGGTGGCCGAGCACCTGGTTGCGGTTGGACGGACGGATGTTGAGGTTGTCGACGAAGATGACCACGTGCAGCCGTTGGTCCGGCGGCAGCTGTTCCCGGGGGCGTACCAGCGACTGGGCCCCTCCGCCCTCCTCGGCGACCTCGGTCTCCGGCGCTACGGCCTCGTCCTCGTCCGTGCTCTCGACCCCGTTCTCCACCGCCAGGAAGTTGCTGATCTCTACGGGCTCTTTGTCCTCGAAGAGCAGAAAGTCGTCCTGGGTGAGCCCCAGCACGGGCCGATCTTTACGGTCGGTGACGAAGACCTCGACGTTGACCACGTTGACGTCGACGCTGTCGAAGAAGATCTCCCCGGTGGATTCCGGCGACGAGGCAGGGGTGTCGGGCGACGAGTCGGTGGCTTGCCCCCAGGCCGGCAGCGCGAGGAGGCCGACGAGGAGCAGCGCGAAGAGGGCGAGGACGGGACGAGGTTCACAGCGGCGCATGGAGATCTCCTATGGAAGAGCCGCGGAATCCGGCGGGGCGATTCGAGGAGCGGCGCTCCTGCGAAGGGCGGAGCGCCGACGATGGCATGGAGCAGTGCTCATGGGCAGCTCAAAACTTTACCACCGACGGTTGGCAGAACCTTCCGGCGTCCGGGCTCGGGGCCCCTGGCCAACAGGGGCTCTCCTTATACGGAGGCAGCGGAGCCGGGTTCTGGCTAGTCTTCGAGGTCGTTGGAGTCCTCGTAGACGAAGCGCACGGGCTTGTCGGTCTCCGGGTGCAGACTGTGGTGTACCGGGCAGGTGTGGGCGCCGCGTTCGAGCTTGGTGCGCTGATCGGCGGTGAGCCCCCGGGGCATCTGGATCTCCACCTCGGCGCGGGCGATGCGTCGCGGCTTGGAGGACATGTGCTTGACCACCCGAAACTCCACCCCCGCCATATCGATGCCGTTCCGCTCCGCCATGATCCCGATGATGGTCACCATGCAGGCCCCCAGCGACGAAGCTGCCAAATCCGTAGGCGAAAACGAGCTCCCGTCCCCGTTATTGTCCACCGGCGCCGCGGTGGTGAGCACGGTGCCGGAGGGCCCATGGGTGAGCTCAGTCTTGAGATTGCCGACGTAGCGGCCGGTGATGGTGACGGCCATGGGGTGCCTCCTGGAGGATGATGAGCCTTCGAGAGCGATACGGTGAGAGAGGAATCTAACAGAGGCTGGCCGGAGGAGGGCACAGGTTCAGGCTACTGGACGGACGTGCGGTTCACCACCCTCTCTGTCGAGGGGGCAGCGCGAAGACCGGCTTGGGTGCCCAGAAAGCGCAGAAGCTCGTGCTCAGCCCACCCCATCCCCCACCCGCGGCATCCGCATCCGCATCACCGCGCCGGTGGCCTGGTCGGAGGAGGGGTGGTTGTGGGCGGTGACGGTGCCGCCGTAGGCTTCGACGATGGCGCGAACGACGGCGAGGCCTAGGCCGGTGTGGCCCCAGCGGTCGGGGGTTCCGGCGGCCTCCGGGGGACGGTAGGAGAAGAAGCGGGTGAAGATTTTCTCCAGATGGGCTTCGGGGATGCCGGGACCCTGGTCGGCGATTTCGAGGATCGCGGACTCGCCTTCGGTGGAGAGGGTGACGGTCACCGTGCCGCCTTCCGGGGAAAAGCCGAGGGCGTTGTCCAGGAGATTTTCCAGCACCTGAGCCAGACGTTCTTCCGTGGCCTGGACAACCACCGGCGAGGTCGGGAGGCGGAGGTCGAATTGGACCTTCCGCTCTTCGCCGCGCAGGCGATAGCCCTCGCAGAGCTCGCGGACCAGTGGCCCCAGGGAAACCGGCGCCCGCTCCTCCTGCTCCAGCTGGGCGTCCAGATGGGTGAGCTCCCGGGCGGCGGTAAGGAGGCGCTCCGTGCGGGCCACCTGGTGCTGGATCATCTCTACGAAGCGGCGACGGGAGGCTTCATCCTCGACGTCTTCCAGGGTCTCGGCGGCGACGCGGATCGATGCCAGAGGATTCTTGAACGCATGAGAGACGTCGGCGGCGAAGGCTTCGATGAAGCCGATGTGCTCCGCCAGGCGGTGGCTGAGCTGCTCCAGGGCGCGGGCCAGGTCACCGATTTCGTCCGGACGGCGGGATCCGGAGAAGGCGCCCTGGAGGCGGCCGCGGCGGTCGATGAGGGCGCTGGCCTGGCGCTGCAGGCGGCGCAGGGGGCGGACGATGGTGGTGGCCACCAGCAGGCTGAGGATCACCGCCGCCAGCACCGAGGCCAGGATCACCTGGAAGATCCGTAGGCGCATTTCGTAGAGATCCTGGAGGATGCGGTAGGTGGAGCGGGAGACCAGCACCACCCCGACCACTTCCGGACCGTCGCGGATGGGCAGCGCCGAGTGCAGGGTCAGCGAGCGCTGGCCCGGCGTCGGGCGGCTGGCGGCGCCGTACTGGCCCTCCAGGGCGTTGCGAATCTCCGGACGTTCGAGCCAGTGGACGTCGCTTTCGTCCTCCGGGGTCGCCGGTGGCGGCTGGGGCGCGTCGAGAACCAGGTCCGCTAGGCGGTAGAGACCGGTGCCCAGGCGGTACAGCCAGCTGGTGCGGCCCTCGGGCTCGAGGTAGCTCTCGTCGCGGGATTCTCCCGGCTCGCGCCGGGGGCCGTATTGAGCGGAGTCCGCCAGCAGCTCCCCGTGCTGGTTGAGAATGCGCAGCCGCGAGGCGCTACGGCGATTGAGTTGGGCCATGGTGCGTTGGGCTTCGAGACGCAGCAGGCCGCCCTCGGCGGCGGGGTCTTCGCTCTCCAGGCCGGCGACGCCCAGCTCCGAAAGGGCCGCCGCCAGCATGCGGCCTTCCTGGACCATGGCGGATTCCTGCCCCGCCAGCAGTTGCTCCTCGTAGCTGGAGAGGTAGAGCAGCCCCGCCGCCGGCAGGAAGACCAGCAGCACGTTGAAGGCCAGCAGGCGAATCCAGATGCGCGACACCAGTCGCAGGACTCGATGCCCCAGGGATCTCAGCAAAGCCAAGGAATCAGTGGCGATAGCGATAGCCAAGGCCGTAGACGGTCTCGATGTCGTCGAAGTCCGGGTCGACGTGGTGGAACTTCTTGCGCAGCCGTTTGACGTGGCTGTCGATGGTGCGCTCGCTGACGTAAGTGTCGTGGGGATAGGCCTCGACGATGAGCTGCTGGCGAGTCTTGACGTGGCCGGGGCGGCGAGCCAGGGCGCGGAGGAGGAGGAATTCGGTGACCGTCAGCTGCACCGGCTGCTGGTTCCAGCGCACGGTGTAGCGTTGTTGGTCGAGCTCCAGAGGGCCGACCTCCAGCAGCTCTTCGGCGCTCGCCTCCGGCGGCCGGCGGAGCAGCGCCAGGCGCCGCAACAACACCCGCACCCGCGCTACCAGCTCGCGGATGGAGAAGGGTTTGCACAGATAGTCGTCGGCTCCTAGCTCGAGCCCCAGGACGCGGTCGAACTCGTCGTCCTTGGAGGTGAGGAAGATGATGGGCAGGGCGTCGGAGGCTGCCCGCAGCCGCCGGCACAGCTCCAGCCCGTCCATCTGCGGCATCAGGATGTCCAAGATCACCAGGTCCGGCAGCTGCTGCTGGAATTGGTCCCAGGCCTGGGCGCCGTCTTCGTAGGTGTGCACCCGGTGGCCTTCCCGTTGGAGGGCGAAGCCGACGGTCTCGCAAATATTGGATTCATCGTCGACGACGGCGATGGAATAGCTGACAGAAGTTTCCATGGCAGAACTCTAGTCTATTCCCGCGGGCCTCGGGGCCCCGCCATCGCCTCGCCATATTTCTGCCTTCAGATGCCCCGCCGATGCCGGAGGCGCGGCACGGCGCGGCGCTCCAATGGTCGTGCGAGGGAGCGCCGGGGTGAGCCATCCCGGCAGAGCTTGGCACCCATCGGAAGGGAGGCGACCATGGAAACGAAGACCGCGAACGAAGGCCGGAGCTTGAGGCCGATCTGGCTGGCGTGGCTCCTGATGTGGGCTCTGGCGCTGGGGCTGATGAGCTCCAGTTGGGGCCAGGAGATGGCCAGTTGGGACCAGGAGACGGCCAGTCGAGGCGGAGAATCCCTGGGAGCGGCCGAGGCGGGTGTGGAGGTGGGGGCGCCGGATCCATGGCAGGGGGCCGGGGCGGGAGCTGCTGAAGTCGAAGAGGCGAGCCTGGTCACTCTGGAGACCGCCCGAGGCGGATTGCTGCTGCCCACCGAGACTCCTGGCCGCTACCGCGAGGCGCCGGCGCTGGCGACGCGGGTGCATCTGCAGGTCACCGGCCCGCTGGTGCGCGGGCGGGTGACCCAACGCTTCTTCAATACCTCGGATCGCTGGCAGGAGGCGGTCTACGTCTTTCCCCTGCCCACCGGCGGTGCCGTCGACCGCCTGCGCATGGTGGTGGGGGAGCGGGTCATCGAAGGGCAGATCCAGGAGCGTCAGCAGGCCCGGCGCACCTACCAGCAGGCGCGGCGGGAGGGCCGGAGGGCGTCGCTGGTGGAGCAGGAACGCCCCAACCTCTTCACCACCTCGGTAGCGAATATCGGCCCCCAGGAGGCCATCGAGGTGGTCATCGAGTACCAGCAGGTGCTGGCCTATGACGGCGGTGGTTTCCAGCTACGCTTTCCCATGGTGGTGGCGCCGCGCTTCATCCCCGGGGGCGGTGCCTCGGGAAGACGTGTCAGCTCGGCGGTGCCGGATGCGGCGCGCATCACCCCGCCGGTGCGCGGGGAGGGTGAAGGCCAGCCCAACCGCTTGCAGCTCGAGATCGAGATGGACCCCGGCTTCGAGCTGGCGAGCCTCGAGAGCTCCTATCACCCGATCTACATCCAGGAGCCCAGCCCAGCCCGCTATCGGGTGACCCTCCAGGGCGGTGAGGCCCTGGCGGATCGGGACTTCGAGCTACGCTGGCGGCCGGCCTTGGGGGAGGAGCCCCAGGCGGCGCTCTTCTCGGAGGTCCTGGTCTCGGAGGCCCTGGTCTCGGAGGCATTCGGAGACGAGGCCTACGCTCTGCTGATGGTGATGCCTCCGGAGGCCGGCGCGGCGCGGCGTCTGCCGCGGGAGACGGTGCTGGTCATCGACACCTCGGGCTCGATGAACGGCTCGTCCATCGTCCAGGCGCGGCAAGCCCTGGCCAGTGCCCTCCAACGCCTGCGGCCCGAGGACCGCTTCGAGATCATCGCCTTCAACAACCGCGCCTATCCCCTCTTCGGCGGCACGGTGGCGGTGACGCCGGCGAATTTGGAACGGGCGCGGGCGCTGCTCGCCGGACTCGACGCCAACGGCGGCACCCAGATCCTGACCGCCCTGCAGGCGGCTCTGACGGGACCGTCTCTGGAGAGCGACGACGGCGTCCAGCGCTTGCGGCAGGTGATCTTCATCACCGACGGGGCGGTGGGCAATGAGGAAGAGCTCTTCGGATTCATCGAGAGCTCGCTAGGGGATCGGCGGCTGTTCACTGTCGGCATCGGCTCGGCGCCCAACGCTCATTTCATGGAGCGTGCCGCCCGCTTCGGCCGCGGGACCTTCACCTACATCGGCAAGCCGGACGAGGTGGAGGAGCGGATGGAAGAGCTGTTCCAAAAAATTGAATCGCCGCAGTTGACGGATCTGGCGGTCCGCTGGCCCCCGGCGGCGGGCGGTGTTGCGGGCACTGCCGAGGTGGAGACGTGGCCGCAGCGGCTGCCGGATCTCTACAGCGGTGAACCGGTGGTGCTGGCGGCGCGGTTGGATCAGCTGGCGGGAGAGGTGGAGGTGACGGGACAGCGGGGCGGCCAGCCGTGGTCGGTGGTGCTCGATCTCGGCGGCGGAGCGGACCGCGCGGGCGTGAGCCAGCTGTGGGCCCGGCGCAAGATCGCTCATCTGATGGATCAGAAGGCGCGCCGAGCCTTGCCGGAGGACGAGGTGCGCCGGCAGGTGGTGGAGGTGGCCCTGCGGCACCACCTGGTGTCCAAATACACGAGCTTGGTGGCGGTGGACGTGACCCCGGTGCGACCGGCCACGGAGTCGCTGGACCAGGAGGCCGTGCCCACCGAGTTGCCCAGGGGCTGGAGTCGCGAGCATCTGCCGCAGAACCAGGCTCTGCCGAGGCCCCCGGGGGCGTTGCCTCAGGGCGCTACCGCTGGTCGCCTGGACTTGCTGCTGGCGTTCTTCCTGACCCTGGTGGGGCTGTGGGCCTGGCCGCGGCGGCGCGGCGCTGGAGAGAGGCCGAGATGAGGAAGGCCCGACTCCAGCCCCAGTCCCGCCGTCGCTGGATCGCCGGGTTGGCGCTGCTGCTGGCGCTGGCGCTGTGGGGGCGAGGTGGGTGGCTCTACGCCAAGGCCGGCCTGGCCCAGGTGCTATTGGCTCGGGCCTGGGAACGAACGGTGGAGGCCGGGGCCTCGATAGAGGCCGAGAGCGCAATAGAAGTCGGGCGCACGGCAGAGTTCGTGCCCTGGCCCTGGGCCGACACCTATCCGGTGGCCCGTCTCGAGGTTCCGCGGCTGGGGGTGCGGCGCATCGTTCTCGCCGGCAGCTCCGGGCGTACCCTCGCCTTCGGTCCGGGGCACGTGGCCGGCACGGCTTTACCGGGGGAGGCGGGGCATGCCGCGGTCGGCGGCCATCGGGATACTCACCTGGCATTTCTCCAGCGGCTACGGCCGGGGGACGAGCTGGTGGTAGAGACTCGCCGCGGAGAGCTGCGGCGCTATCGGGTGGATCACCGGGAGGTGGTGGATCACCGGGACACCGGGGTCCTGGTGGATCTCGGCGAGAGGCGGCTAAGCCTGATCACCTGCTATCCCTTCGACGCGGTGGTTCCCGGTGGTCCGCTGCGCTACGTGGTCAGCGCCGCCGAGGTCATCGGTCCTGACGGCGCCGACAGCGCCTAGTACTCAAGGGAACTGCGAAGGCGAGAGCCCGAGATCGACGATGGAGCAGCCCTGAACCACCGGAATCCCTGCCTCTTTCGCAGCGGCCAGCACTTCCGGAGAGTCGGTGCCGGGGTTGAACCACACCTCCTTGGCGTCGGCTTCGGCGATCTCGTCGATCATTTCCAGCAGCACCGGCGGCGGCAGATAGAGGGTGATGCGGTCGAGGGGCTTGGGCACCTGGTCGAGCTTTTGGTAAGCGCGATGTCCCTCGATTTCGCTCTCCCGAGGGTTCAGATTGATGGGGTAGACGGTGTAGCCAGCGTGCTCGTGGGCCCGCAAGCTCTTGTTGCCGAATTTATCCCGTCGATTGGAGGCGCCGACGATGGCGCAGGTTTTGTTGCTCATGAAGGTCTCCCGCTACGGCCTGGGTGGCCGCTCGCTAGCGTATGAGTTCAGCGAAGTGAGTCGTAGATGAAATCAGTAGTGCATCAGGGAGTCTTGGGAAAGCCGCCAAAGGGTGACGGCGGCGGCGGTGCGGCTGGCTGCTGGGGCTGAGCCGAGGCCGGCGCTTCCCGCTTCCAGGGAGCCCGGGAGGGTTGACCCTGGCGATAGCGCTGCAGCGTTTGCCGATAGTAGGTCGCCAGCTCTTCTGCCCCGGCCTCTCGGGCCTTGGCCGCCAGGCTCTGTTGGAGCTGGATGGCGTTTTGGAAATCTCCGGTCTCCGCCAGGGCCATGGCCAGAGTTTCGGCGTGCTCGGCGTCGGGGCGGGCGTTGAACAGGCCGTTGGCGATCTCCAGCGCCTGCTGGCCGTCCCGCACCGAGTCCTCCGGCACCGTCGCCAGCACTCGGGCGAGGGCGTTGGCCAGCTCGCCGCTGGGGCGCCCGGTTTCGGCGCGACTGGCTGCCAGCGCTTGCTCCAAGCCACTGCGGGCTTCGGCATAGCGCTCCAGCTGGAGCTGCGCTGAAGCTCGCCCCAGCAGAGCAGCGAGGCGCCGCGGCTCGGCTTGCAGGACCTGCCGGTATTCCGCCAGGGCTTGCTCGAACTCTCCGGATTCTTCGAGGCCCAGGGCCAGGGTCAGGCGCAGGGACGCATCGTCGGGCTGATGGCGGACCATGGTGCGCAGGGCCGGCACCGCTTCCCGCCGCCGGCCCTGTTCCAGCAGCAGCGCCGCCAGCTGGCGGCTGGCTTCCAGGTGTTCCGGATTCAACCGCTGGGCGATCTGCAGCTGCTGGATGGCTTCCTCCGGTTTGTCCCGGCGTAGCAGCACCGAGGCCAGATTGACCCGCGCGGTGGAGGCCAGCGGGTCGGCGGCGACGGCGGTGCGGAAGGCGCGTTCGGCGTCTTCCATGCGGCCGGCGTTGAAGGCCTCGCCGCCTTCCTTTTGCAGCGCTCGGTAGCCTTCGGAGAGCAGCAGAAGCCGCTCCATGAGTGGATCCTGCAGGCTCACCTCGCCCTCTCCCCGGCGGCTCAGCTGCTCTTCCGCCGCAGCCTCGTCCCCCAGCTGGCGGTAGGCGAGTCCCAGCGGGTAGTGCACCGAGGTGGCTTCCGGATTCAGCTCCAACACTCGCCGGAAGCGTTCCACCGCTTGCGGGGTTTCGCCGCGGCCGGCGGCGATCTGGCCGAGGCCGAAGAGCGCGGCGGCGTTTTCGGGATCGAGCTCCAGAGCTTTTTCGAAGCGTGTCGCCGCTTCTTCGGGACGGTTCTGGTCCAGCAGCACCTCGCCCATGCGCACCTGGGCGGCGACGTGGTCCGGGCGGAGCTCGAGGGAGCGCTGGAAGGCCTCCAAGGCCTGGTCGTCGCGGTTGGCGGTGCGGTGCAGATGACCGAGGAAATACGGCCAGCGGGGATCTTCCGTTGCCAGCCGCTGGGCGTTCTCGTAGGCCGCCTGGGCGGACGGCAGCAGGCGATAGGCGTGGTAGAGGTTGCCCAGCTCTCCCAGGGCTTCCGCCTGCTGCGGCGCTAGGGCGTCGGGGGCGGCGTCCACCGCCCGTTGCCAGCGCCGGCGTTCCCGGATGCGCTCCGCCACCAGTGGATCGAGGCCGGAAAGGTCAGGCTCCGGAATCTCCTGGATCTCGGCTTCCGCCGCCGGGGTCTCGGGGCTGGCGGCGGCTCCCGTCGTTGCGGCGTCTTCGTCCGCTGCCCCGCAGGCGCTCAGCAGAGCGCTCAGGAGCATGAGGAAGGCACCGGCGGTCCATCGCCGAAGAGCGGGTAGGAAGCCTGCAAGAGGGAAAGGATGATTCATGGCGCTGTGACTCAGGATCCGGTGTCTCATGACGCGGTGACTCATGACGCGGTGACTCATGACGCGGCGAGGCTACCACCGCCGCGGCGGAGGGTGGAATAGGCCTCCAGCGGTAGGTCCTGCCAGACTTCGCGGGTGCCGTCGGGCCAGCGCACGGTGACGGTCACCGTCTCGGCTTCGATCTCTCCCAGACCGACCAGGACCCGCGGATCGTGGGCGGCGAGGTAGCTGCCGTCGACCCGCACCCGTCGCACGAGCTGCCGACCCGCCAGCTCCCTGGCAGGGGGAAGCTGTACCGAGACCTGGGCGCCCAGAACGCTGCCTTCGGCATCGACCAGCCGCAAGCCCAGCCAACGGTTGTCCCGGGCTTCCTCGGTCTCGGTGGCCCGGTTGAGCAAGAGCTTCACCGGGCCGTTGTTCAGCGTTACCACCACGTCCAGATCCCCGTCGTTGTCGATGTCGCCGAAGACCCCGGCGCGGCTCACCGACGGCTCGGTGAGGGCCGGACCGGCGAGGTCGCTGACGTCCTGGTAGGTCCCCTGAACGTTGCGGAAGAGTTGATCCGGCTGCTTCAGCGGCAGGGGATCGCCGGCGGCGTCCTGACTCCAGATTTTCTTCACCTCGCCGTTGAGCACCAGCAGATCGAGCCAGCTGTCGTTGTCGTAGTCCATCCACAGGGTGCCGAAGGAGGTGTAGGGGAGGCTCGGTGCCGCCAGCCCCTGCTCCAGGCTGCGATCCTCGAAGAGGCCGTCGCCGGTGTTGAGGTAGAAGGTGTTGGTCTCGCTGTTGAGGTGGGTCATGAAGAGGTCCAGATCGCCGTCGCCGTCGGGATCGGCGGCGGAGACGCCCATGCTCGCTTCCGCCTTGCCCTCGCGGTTGTAGGCGTTGCCGCTGAGCAGGGCCTGATCGCTGAAGGTGCCGTCGCCGTTGTTGATCCACATCTGGTTGGGAGTGCTGTCGTTGGCCACGTAGAGATCCTGCCAGCCGTCGCCGTTCAAATCTCCCGTCACCACCCCGAGGCAATTGCCGAAGGCGGCGCCGAGACCGGCGGCTTCGGTGACGTCCTCGAAGGTGCCGTCGCCGCGGCCTCGGAACAGCCGGTCCGGCACCGGCGAGTACACCGTCGGGCTGCAATAGTCCGGGGCACTGGTCTCGGCGGTGCACCGGCGGTGGGTTTCGACGGTGAAGTCCAGGAAGTTGCCGACGAAGAGGTCCAGATGGCCATCCCGGTCATAGTCGAGAAAGGCGGTGGCGGTGCTCCAGCTCGTTCCATTCTGGCTCGTGCTGCCGACACCGGCAGCCTCCGTGATGTCTACGAAAGTGCCGTCGCCACGGTTGCGCCACAGCTGGTTGGCGCCGTAGTTGGTGACGAAGAGGTCCCGATGCCCGTCGCCGTCCACATCTCCGCTGGCCACTCCCATGCCGTAGCCGGTGGCCTCGATGCCGGCTTCTTCCGTGACGTCCACGAAGCGGGGCTCTCCATTCCGTAGATCGTTGCGGAAGAGCCGGTCGCTGAGGGGCGGATGCTCCCGCGTCAGGGGTGGGAGAGCATGACCCTGCACCAGATAGAGGTCCAGGTCACCGTCGCCGTCGTAGTCGAAGAGCGCCGCTCCCGAGCCCATGACCTCGAGGATGTAGAGCTCGCCGGACATGCCGTTGACGTGCACGAAGTCCAGCCCCGCCTGCCGCGCGACATTCTCGAAGAGGGGGCTCTCGGCGGCCTCGCTCTCCGTCGGGGGCTGGCGGTCATCGGCCGACGGGGTTTTCGTCGACTCCTCTCCACAAGCAGTCGCCCAAAAGGCGCAGGCGAACAGGATGGCGGAAACCGGCGAGGGGAGTCGGCGAAAGGCGTTCATGGGATCTTCCAGCGTAGCATGGGGAGCCTCTGGGCCGGGATGAGCGTTGCTATACTCAGGCGTCTTTTGGCCGTAGGAGCCCGCTATCAGCCCGTCGTGGTTCCGGTCGGCTTTTCCGACCTCCTGGATCCATCATTTCCAAGTCAACTCGTCCTACCGATCCGAAGCCGTCGATGACGAACGCTGCCAGCACCGAAGCCGTCGCCCAACCGCCCACCACGGCCACACCTCTACCCGAGGGTGCTCCCATGCCCTGGCGCTCCTGGTTGCCGTGGCTCGCTGCCTTTCTGGTGGTGCTGGGCTACGGCATCGCTTCCTGGCCCAACGATTTCGTCTACGACGATACCCAGGTGATCCTCGAGCAGGAGGCACCGGAGGATCTCGGCGATGTGCTGCACTACTTCGCCGAAGAGCACTTTCCCGGGCTCTCCTACTACCGGCCGGTGACCCGTAGCACCCTGCTGGTGCAGAAGGCGCTTCACGGCGATGTACCGCTGCCCTTCCATCTCTTCAACTCCGCCCTGGCGGGGGTGGTCTTGCTGCTGGCCTTCGCACTCCTGCGGCGGCCGGCCTTCGCCGCCGCCCGCTGGCCGGCGCTGCTGGCGGCGGCGCTGTTCGCCCTCCACCCGCTGGCTTCCTCCTGCGTCTATCCTGCGGCCTCCGGGCGCGAGACGATGATCCCGGTGGTGTTCTCCCTGGCGGCTCTC
>JAXHTF010000162.1 GCA_034211275.1 Acidobacteriota bacterium | reverse complement strand
CTGGTACATCGCCACCAACGAGCCCATGGACAAAGCCGGCGCCTATGCCATCCAAGGGCTGGGTGGGTTGTTCGTGCCGCGGATCGAGGGAAGCTATTCGAATGTGGTGGGGCTGCCGGTGTCGGTGGTGTATGGGTTGTTGGGGGAGGTGGGGTTCTCGCTCGTCGATCGAGCGATCTTCTCGTCGCAGTAGCCCCCCTCCCAGTAGCGCCGCTGGGCTGAATCCTGGCAAAGGCCCAGCGTTTGGGATAAGCTTAAGGCGGTACTAGGGCGTAGAAATCGCATGCTGTTAGTCTAGGCTAGAGAGGATCGTGATATGGCCTACCCATCTTTAGCCATCGCCAACTACTTCATCGACCGCGGCGCGAGCGAGAAGGACTTCATGGATCCGCTACGGATCCAGAAGCTCGTCTATATCGCTCATGGTTGGTATCTGGCGGTCTATGGGGAGCCACTGCTCAAGGAGAAGGTCCAAGCCTGGAAGTACGGGCCGGTGATCCCCTCCCTCTATCGAAACTTCAAGGTCTACGGCAACGGGCCGATCCTCGATCCGGCTCTCGATCTAGAAAGCTTCGACGTCACCATCCCGCAGGTGCCGGAGGACGACACCAAGGCCCGCGCCGTGCTCGACCGCGTCTGGGAGCTCTACCGCCCCTACTCCGGCGTTCGCCTCTCCAACCTCACCCACCAGCCGGACACTCCCTGGCACGCGATCTGGTCGCAACGCTCCGACGGCAAAGCGAAGATCCCCAACGACCTGATCCAGAACCACTTCATTCAGATCGCCCACGAGCGGCCTCGGAAGGCCCCGGCTCAATGACGAGAGGGGAGACCCAAGACCCGCTCGGGGACCCAAAGGCCATCACCCTTCCGGAGTCCATCGATACCACCTCCGACACCGTCGACAAGCAGACCGAAGGCTGGAAGGAAGATCACCAAAAAGAGCGCGGGGCGTTGCAGCTCAAGCTACTGGCTCTCGACCTGACCCTCCGCAGGCGCTACGCCGGTTGGCTCTTTCTGCTTCTCGTAGTCTGGCTGGTCGGGATCTATGGGCTCTTGATCTGGATGGGCCTTCGAGGCCCCTTGAGCGACGCCGTCCTCATCGCCGCCCTCGGTACCACCACGGCCAACGTCATCGGCCTTTTCATTGTGGTGGCGCGGTACATCTTCCCGAATCGGGAGTTGGGGGAGTAGCTCGGCCAAGCATCAGGCCATTGCCGTCTACGCAAAGCCCGTACGCCTTGAACCGAAAATGGTTTTGTCCAGCACTCGATCCGGACGCTGCTCGACGAGTGCTTCAGAGTCCATGGCCGGACGAAGTGGTACACCGCCCCCAAAGAGATCCAGCGGGATCTCGATCACTTCCTGCGCTTCTACAATGAAGAACGAAGCCACCAAGGCTCTAGGCTCAACGGCCGAACCCCCGCCCAGGCTCTGGGACGGAACCAGCTGCCTGCCCTCATACCTGATCTGGATCAGGAAGAGGGGTCTCAGGAGACCGAGTGTCGGGTGAATACGGGGCTTGTACAAACAGCAAAACTAGCGCAGTACCCAAAACAACAACGGCCAAAAGATTCGACAATATGAGCAACCCCTGACTAAAAAACAAAAACCCTTTATCATGGCGTGGGTCCGTAACGATCAAATCGTAAATAACTCCAGAAAACATGACACTCCCGAGATAAACAAGCGTTGCCACCAAAAACCCCGCAATGGAGCTAATAGTACAAAGCTCCTCCGAGACCATCTCAAGCTTCGGAATCCAAGAAATCGACACCATTACCATGGCAAGGGTCAACAGCAGTAAGGCTACCTGCTTATTCCTGACTATTGACCTCAGAATTCGAAGCCGCTGAAGATGGTAAGGTATAAATAGACTAAGCGCATGAGGACTATTCGCCATTATCGAGCCGTCTTCTGGGATCGCCCCTAAGTCCAAGAGAGACTCTTCGCACTTCTCAATGTCTTTGCAGGCCCTCATGAGAGTCAACACCACTTCTGGCTCCCAACCCTGAGAAATACCATAAACCTCGAGAGAATCCTCCAAAAGATAAAGACTCTCCAGATAAGAAATAGCCGCCATAGCGGCTAAAAAAAGAAAACAAAAAAGCACCTCCCCTTTTCTCGAAGAGATAGTCCGACTGACTATCTTCATATCTCCCTGGGGGAGTTCACCCCTCCTCAAGACGCCGGAACCCACAGAAAGTCGCAGTAGTATGCCTCAGGATAGAGTTCGCAAGCAATCTTGGCAAGAACTTTGCTCAACCTCTCTCGGCCTTCTTTATTAGCAGACGAGATATAGACACCCCCCGCTCCACCAGCAATCAACACCGCTCTTTTCACAGTCTTAAGAATGTCAAACCTGAGTTTTATTTTGCCGCGCGTTGCCGAATAAACAACCTCGAAGTCGCCGTCAAGATCAAAGGAATACTTAAAGGCTGATTGCTTCTTGAGAGTGTCTAGCAACAATTTTCGCAACGTGTCTTCCGACAGAACCTCCTCAGGAGTCACTTCTTTAAGGGCATCTGACACTAGCTCATCGAGGGCCTTCCGTAATTCCATGGGAAAACGATCCCATACTTCCTTTCCCCCCTCCGAGATCAACCGTCCAGAACCATCAAAGATTTTCACCCTGGATCTGCTAACAGCCAAGTCAGCAGCATCTTCAACCCCTCCCCCGCGAAGAACAACGCTTCCTCTACCAATCGGAGTTGGCACCTCATCGCCCAAAGCCTTCACCAATCGCTTCTCTGCTCTCTTAGCTGACCGGACAACGGTACCCGCAAAGCAAGCAGATTGGGCAAGACCCCAGGCAAGCATAAGAGCAAGCCACTTTCGCATGAACTTTCTGAGCTTCACTACTTCAACCTTACATCCGGACCGCAATTGGCTGGCAGCAGTCAACTAGCAAAAGGCTGGCTAATGGGCGATCATCTGAATAGGCCACCAAGCGACTAGGCAGAACATACAAAGAAACACTCAAGGTCACCTCACCGTCTTCAGCAATCAATCAGAAAATACAACGGCCGAGCAACGCCACCTATTACAACGAGATACCCCACCTAGTAATCACACAAATACAAACCAAGGATTTCTTATAGGCTACCATAAATCAAGCGCCGAAGTGGAGGCGCAGCAGCAAACAGCATCGGCTTCAGCTGTCTACATCGATTACTGACGCTAGAGAAATTGGTAATTATCGCTTAGGACTCGTCAGGCAGACCTAGCCACCACAACATCCTCCCCCCGCAACGCCGTAAACCAAAGCACCCGCCCTTCCCCACCAAACCCCACCGCACCATCCAGGTAATTCGGTCCGCAAGGCGCTTCTCGCTGATCCGCTCGACTCTCCGGGTAAAAGTAGACCAGCACCTCGCGGGTGCTCTCCCGCAGAGCCCGCTCCTTGTCTCCTTCCGCCACCGCAAAGAACTCTCCCTCGATCTGCCCGCGGAGCAGCTTCACCGACTCGCCGCCGACGCAGACTTGATCGGGAGGGTCTAGGAGGTCGATGACTTCGGCCTTGGACATCCCCAATCGCAAGGGTTCGAAGCGCTCGGCCCAGGCTTTTTGTTGTTGGCGAGCGGGGGCGATCAGGATCCAGATGATCCCTACCGCGACCAGCAGGGCGGTGGCTAGCCAGAGGACGGGACGTTGGCGGAGAAAGGGGTTGCGAGGGTTTTGTTGCATGGCGGCTCCAGTCGATTTTGGATGCACCAGGCTAGTCCATCCCCAAATCCCGCACGAAGTGATCGTCGATATCAAGATCCTCCGCCCCCGTCGTCTCCCGCACCAACGAAACCACCACCGCCCGGATCTGCGACCGGCTCCAGCGCTCGGAGGAATCCAGGAGCTCTCGGGAGGAGCGCGTGACGAGGCGTTGGGCGAGCTGGCCGAGGGTCTCCATTTCGAAGTGGACCCTCTGCTCTTCAGTCGCCGCGAGATAGAGACCGATCATGATGCCGGTGGCCCGGATGCCCCAATCATCGATCAGGATGTAGACAAGAACCCCCGCAGCGATGGCCAGGACCCAGCCTTCGACGACGACTCTGGTCGAGCGGTGGAGCGAGGGGAGAGGGAGGCCGAGGGCTTTCTGAAGAGCCTTCCAGGCTTGCCGGCGTTCGCGGACGGGGAAGAGGGATTCTAGGGTCGTGGAGGGGGTGACGGAGCGGGTGGGGATGTTCTGGACCTGCTCGATGCCGCGGCGGAGGCGGTAGAAGGCGCGTTGGGAGAGGCAGGGGCCGGTGTCTTGAGTGAGGAGCCGGGCTTCCAGGTAGTCGATGAGCTTGCGGGGGGTGTCGAGGTGCTGGGCGTCTTCGTTGGGGAGGTGGAGGTCGAAGGTTTCCTCGACGTTCAGCAGCAGCTCTACGATGTCCAAGCCCATCGCTCCATTAGCCTCCTACGCTGCCGTTCATAGGATTGGATAGCGGAACGGAACGTCCGAGTCCATCGCACCGGGGCAGGTCAGAGAGATGTCTCCCTCCTTCGAAACATGACCGTCCAGATCTCCACCGGTCCATTCGCCGACCCCATCTGCTCGGAACTCCAAGAATTGCAGCGTGGCAGCACCCAACCGGCGGTAATGGCTGGATCGACCTGACCAGAAAAAGCCCTCGGCATCGGCGGGCTGAGAGGCCTCCAGACTCTGACCGGGCTTGAGCTCCCGATCTTCCTTCAGCTCCTCCGGCCAATCGTTCTTGCGCCATGCGGAAATGGTGACCCACGCTTCGAGCGAGCAATTGTTGGTCACCCGAAGGCGCTTGCGGGTCTCCGCGGTGTTGGCCTGGGGCATGGGAGTGCCTTGAGAACGGTACGGCGGGGCCGGCTGTCCATAAGACTTGGGAGGTGAGGCTGCCGAGGGGTTGGGAGAAGCATTTCCCGAAGGGGCACTTCCTGCCGAGGTGGCACCCGGGGAGGTAGCGCTCTGAGAGGCAGCGCCCGGAGAAGAGACTCCGGAAGAAGTTCCCTGAGGAGTCTTCTTCTCTCCGTTGCTCAGGAAGACCACCACTCCCACGACCAGCAGCGCGATCACCCAGCCGCCACCGGACTTCTTGCCTCCCGCCTTCCCGCTGCTCTTCCCTTTCTTGCGGGACTTCGATCCCTTCGCCGGCTTCTGCACCAACTGAGACATGCCCTCCGCCTGACAGGTCGGGCAGATGGGATGCATGATGTTGTATTCGCTGCCGCAGTTGGCGCACCGATAGACGTTTCCCATCGAACTAGCTCCTGACCCGACTCGTCCCAATCCAGAGGAGACGCACCGGCTACGCCCCCACCCCCCGCCCGGCGAGGTGGCTCACTCCGCGCTCCAGGCGACGGACGAGCTCGGGGAGCTCGGTGACGTCGACGGAGCAGTGGGCGATGCGGAGGTAGTCGCGGCCGATGGAGATGAGGCCGGTGCTCTCTTCGTCCAGCAGGTGTTTGCGCACGCGCTCGGCGTCGAGGCCGAGGGTGGGGGCCAGCTGGAGGAGGGCGAAGCTTCCGGAGTTGAAGGGTTGGGGCAGGAGGAGGTCGCCGTGGGTCTGGTCGAGGGCCTCCCGGAGGACCTGGTAGCGGCGCTCGAGGAGCTGGCGGACGGCTTCGATCTCTTCCTCGATGGACTCTTCCCGCAGCGCTTGGAGCAGGATGGCCTGGCTGGAGGCTACCGGGGAGCCGACGGTGGAGCGCACCATGCCCATGACCTTGCTCTCCAGCGCCTTCGCCGCCGGGGATTCGGGCTCGTAGGGGAAGGTGAGGAAGCCGACCCGGCCGCCGAAGAAGGTGAATTCTTTGGTCGAGCCGTCCACCTTGACCGGGGTCAGCTGGGGGTGCTGGCCGACGAGGTCCCAGAACATCGACTCCCGGGGGATGTCCGCCTCGTAGACCAGGCCGGCGTAGGCGTCGTCGCAGATCACCATCACCGGGCGCTGCTGGGCCAGGCGCACCAGGGAGGCGCGGATCTCGGCGCGCTCGTCCACCGTGGCGGAGTAGCCGCCGGGGTTGGAGGGAAGGTTGAGGATCACCAACACCGGCTCGTCCTCCCCCAACTCCGGATCCGCCGCCACCGCCGCTTCGGCGAAGGCCGAGTGGTAGCGGCCGTCGACGAAGGCCGGCGCGGAGAGAATGCGGGCGCCGGTGCGAGTGGTGAAGACGTGGTTGTAGTTGCCCCAGTACGGCGCCGGGGCGATGACGGTGCGGCCCTCGCCGCCGAAGAGGTCGGCGAGGATGGACAGGCTGTGGCTCAGGCCGCAGGTGACCAGCGGCAGGCTGGAGGGATGGGAAGCCTCGGCGCCCGCCTCCAAAGTGCGGCGCTGCCAGCGGCGCCAGCGCTCCCGCAGCTCGGTGATTCCCGCCACCGGCGAGTAGAGGAAGGCGCGGTTGCGGTCCTCGTCCCCCAGGCTGCGCAGCACCCGATCCATGGTCGGCAGGGTCAGGGCCCCGCCGTGGCCGTCGGTGAGCTGGCCGATGGTGCCGTTGTAGGCAGCGGCGCGGGCCTCCCGGGCCTGCACGGGGATGCCGGCGGGCATGACCACCCGGCGCCCCAGGGGCGACAGGGTGCGCGCCAGGGCCGGCGCTTCTTGGTCCAAGGTCTGGTTGATGCGTGTGACGAGATCGCTCATGGCTCGATCCTCTCGAAGGCCTGGCGACGGCTCGCCAGGCTCTTTATATGCGGTCGTAAGAATTCAGGTCGTGGTTGGCGCCGGTCTATGGACCGTCGCTGTTGGGCGGGAGCTTAACAGCTGCGCGCCTCAATCCGCCGGAACCAGCTCCAACCGCGAGACCGTCGCCGCCTCCACCGCTTCGTCGGTCCACGGCACCGTCCGCGTCTCGCCGGCGAGGTAGAGGTCCAGCTGGTCGTCGTAGTGGTCGTTCCAGGGGTGGCCGGACTGGCCGCCGGGGAGGACCGCCAGGTCGCGGTTGGGATCCTCTAGATCCGCCACCCAGCGCATGGACGGGCCGTAGGTCACGGGGGCGACGCCGCCCCGCCAGCCGCCGCCGAAGGCCGCCACGGTGGTGGCGGAGCCGGGGAGGGGGAAGGGGCCGCGGTTGAATAGGCTACCCACCACCGGCGCCGACCCCGCGGGATGGGCGAGGAGGAGCTGATGGAGATCGCCGTAGCGCCAGTCGGCGACGGCCTGCCCCCAACGCTCCTGGCCGGCGCTCCAGGCGGAAGCGAGGGCCGAGGAGATGATCTGCCGGCGAGTCTCCACCTCCTCGGTGGTGACGTCGTCGAACCAGGCGGAGTCCAGCTCGCCGGCCAGCAGCCGCCCCATGCGGTCACGGGAGTAGAGATCGGGGGATCGGAGGTGGTCTTCCTCGTCGTCCCAGACAGCCAGGGCGAGCTCGTGCTCGAAGAGGGCGAAGAGGGCCGACGGGCCGGTGAGCTCCATGGAGCCGTCCCAGGCCTGCAGCGTCTCGTAAGCGCGCTGAGCGTCGCCCTCGTAGCCGCCGTCGAGCTTCGCCACCACCTCCAAGGCGTAGCGGGAGAGCACGTCCTCCTGCAGATCGGCGAAGCTCGCCGGCTGCCAATCCCGGCGGTCGCCGAGGAGCTCGCGGATGCGGTCCCGGCGGTGGGGAGTGTCGAAGTCGGCGGAAAAGAGCCGTTCGTAGCCCTGCGGGCGCACGTCCGTGTTGGCGGTGACCAGCAGGTCGTCCTCCGGGCGTAGCACCCGGGGGTCTTCCTCCGCCGGCCGCAGGCCGTCCCAACCGTAGGCCGGATCCCACGCCGGCGCTGCCATGCGGCCGTCGCCGCTGCGCCGCTGGGGCACCTGGCCGAGGACGGTGTAAAGCAGGCCGCCCTGGCGATCCGCCACCACGAGGTTCTGGGCCGGCGCCACGTAGGAGGCGATGGCCGCCGGCACTTCGTCGACGGTCTTGGCCCGGGCCAGGGCCAGCAGGGCCGCCAGCGGATCCTGGGGCAGGTGGGCGGTCCAGGCCAGGCTGCGGGCCGGAATGTCGTATTGGGGCAGAGCCTTGAGCAGCGGCCCGAGGTCGGTGGTGCGGATTTCCAGCTCGACGGTGCTGCCGTCGGGGAGGGGGATCTGCTCGGTCTGGAGGTCGATGTCCAGCCAGCCGTCGCTGCGGCGCACCTGGGTGCCGTCCTCGCTCAGCTCCTCGATGAAGATGTCGTGATCGTCGAGCATGACGTTGGTCACCGCCCAGGCCAGCTGCTCGGTGCGGCCGATGACCACCACCGGTAGCCCCGGCAGGGAGAAGCCCGAGACCCGGTAGTCCGGCGCGTGGAGAGCCACCTGGTACCAGGTTCCAGGGAGTGCCAGGCCGAGGTGGGGATCGTTGGCCACCAGCGGCGCGCCGGTGGCGGTGCGGGAGACGCCCACGGCCCAATTGTTGCTACCCGGGGCCAAGGCTCCCACTCCACCGCCACCGCGGCGCAAGGCAGCGATCTCCTCCGCGGCTGCCTCCTCGGAGCCGTTCTCCTCCAAAGTCTCGCCTTCCGCCGGAGCGCTCTCCGAAGGCCGGGCCTCTGCCGGCCGAACCTCCGACGGCCGAACCTCCGACGGAGAGTCGCTGGCGGCGAGGGCGAGGATGGATTCCGCCGGAGGCTGGACGTCGTCCCCCACCAGCTCGAGAGTGCGCTCGAGGCCGAAGCGCTGAAGCCAGATGAAGCGCTCTTCTTCCGGGCGGTCGTTCCAGAAGGAAAGATCCTCCGCCATCATCAGGGCGAAGCAGAAGCTGTCCACCGGCGTCCACGGCTCGGGGGTGATGCGCAGCAGGCGCAGGGTCGGGGGCAGGTCGCCGCCGCGCTCCTCGAGCCAGGCGTTGACCCCGGCGGCGTAGGCTTCCAGCAGCGCCCGGGATTCGGGGCCGGCGTGCTCCCACAAGCGCTCGGCGGTGCGCCGTAGCTGGAGCAAGCGCATGCGGCGGTCGAAGTCGAGGGCGCCCTCGCCGAGGATCTGGGAAATGCGTCCGGAGGCGGCACGGCGGCCGAGCTCCAACTGGGCCATGCGATCGTTGGCATGAAGGTAGCCGAGAGCCATCACGGCGTCGGTGGCGGAATCGGCGGTGACGTGGGGCATGCCCCAGCGGTCCCAGCGCACGGTCACCGGAGCGTCGAGGCCGGCCAGCGCCGCCTCGCCACTACGCCGCGGCTCGCCGGAGTGGGTGAACCAATACCAGGCACCGGCGGCGACCAGAACCAAGAGCACCAGGAGGACGGCGAGACCGCGGAAGAGAAGACGCCAATTCATTGCAAAACCCCTCTCGGGAAAAGACATCGCCGGCGGCCGACGAGATCAAAAGAAATCGGAAGTCAAAGGACGGCCAGCAGCTGGCGGGCGCGCTCCGCCTCCCGCAGCCGGGGGCCGAGCTTGAGGAAACGCTCCAGGTGTTTCTTCGCCTGGGCGTTGTCCCCGGCGCCGATGTAGTAGCGCGCCAGGTGGTAGTGGGCGAGGGCGTTCCTGGGCTCCTCGTCGAGGATTTCTTCGAGCAGCGCCTTGGCCTCCTCGGGCTCGCCGTCGGCGAGGAGATTCTCCGCCTCCTCGACCTTCGCCGCCATCGGATCCTGGGCCTCGGACTCCGGAGTCTCGGGAACCTCGGCGGCGGCCTCGGCTTCCTGCTCCCGCCGTTCGGCTTCGTCGAAGACCCGCTGACCCACCGGGTTGAGGGGATCTTCAGCGAGGATGATCTCCGCCTGGCCGAGGGCATCCTGGAGGCGATCCTGGCGCATGTAGAGGGTGGTCAGCGCCTCCCGCGCCTTGAGCAGCTCGGCATCCAGCCGCGCCGCCTGCTCGAAGCGCTCGATGGCCTGATCCACCTCGCCGGCGCGCATCGCCTCCACCCCGAGGTTGAACACCCGGATGGCCACCTGCGGGCTGTCCCCCAGCTGCACCAGGCGTTCCAAAGCCTGCTCGGCCTCCGTCTGCTGCTCCAGCAGGCGATAGGCGTCGTATTGAATCTGCAGCGCGTTGCGGTCGTCGGCGTTGGCCTCCAGCGCCTGCTTCGCGGCCGCCACCGCCTGCTCCCCCTGCCGCTGCTGGAGGTAGATCTCCGCCAGCGCCACGTGCGCCGCCGACAGATCCGGATCTTCCTTCAAAGCCTTCTGGAAGCCCTTCTCCGCGGCTTCCAGGTCGCCGACGTTGAAGGCTTCCGCCGCCTCGTTGTAGGCAACTCGGGCCGAGCCCCGCAGCTCCCGATCACCGGCGTCGGAGGAGAGCTGCACCAGCTCGTCGCCGGAGCCGTCGTCGGGGCGAATCTCGAAGTTCTGGCGCACGGAGCTCTCACCGGTGCGCAGGCGGCCGGACTCGATGGCCCCTTCCTGGGTGGCGTACCCCTCTTTGACCAATTTGTAACGGAAGTCGTAGGTCTGCACCGGCAGGGGAATGCGAAACTCCCCCAGCTCGTTGGTACGGCCTTTGTGCACCAGCGGCGGCCCCTTGAGGGTCGCGATTTCGATCTCCACCCCCGGCACCGGTGTGCCCTCGGGGTCGGTGATCTGTCCCCACAGGGTCGACAGCTGGGCGCTGGCGGGACTTGCCACCCACATACTCATGAACACTAGGAGAGCCCAGACGAGGCCGGATGCGCGGGCTGAGCCAGACATCCGAATTGCGGTCGGGTTCGAAGGCTTCGGTGCGTGGCGTTCCATGCGTAGGGTCCTCCCCAGTTCTGACGAGTAGGTTCCGTAGAGTCGACGGTCCATGCTACATGGGCCTCATCCTACAGAAAGGCCCGCGCCGGGAAAAATCCAGGCTCTCCAAGGCGGCCGGCACCGAAACACCCCCATTGAGCATCACGTAATATGTCTACGAGTCGCGACGTTCCTTGTTTTGAAGGAGCCGTCGAGGCTTCCAGACCTGAAAGTTCGGGGGCCTGAATCCCGTTTCGGACCGTAGCGGCATCCGCCGCCGGCCGGAACCGGCACCACGCTCCCTCGAAGGAGCCCGAAATGAAGCGTTTCCCCTCCCCCATCTTCCTGTTGCTGCTGCTCCTGGCCCTGGCACTGCCACTGGCCACGACCGGTTGCTCTCACAGCTCGACGGAGGCCGGTGAGGCCAGCTCCGAGGAATCCGGCGACCAGGGCGAAGACGGCTCCACCGAGGAGGAGAAAGAAGACACCTCGGTGCCGGTGGAGCTGACGACCCTGGAGACCGGGTCCATCGAGGCGGTGTTGCGCTATTCCACCAATCTGGAAGCGGAGAGCTCCGTCCAGGTGTTGGCGGAAGCCAATCGCAAGGTCCGCCAGCTGCTGGTGGAAGAAGGAGACCGGGTGCGGCGCGGCCAGGTGCTGGTACGGCTCCAAGACGACGAGCAGCGCACCACCCTGGCCAAGGTGCAGAGCGAGCTGGACAAGGTGGGGCGGGATTATGACCGCCAGAAGCGCCTCTATGAGCAGGGCTTCCTCAGCGAAGAGGATTATAGCGACGCCACCTACCAGATCGAGCAGCTCCAGCTGCGGCTGGAGGAGGCCCAGCGGGAGCTCTCCTACACCGAGGTCACTGCCCCCATCGACGGCACCGTCACCGCCCGCATGATCAACCTGGGGGATTTCGTCACCATCAACCAGCCTCTCTTCGAGCTGGTGGATTTCGACTCCATCGTCGCCCGGGTCTTCGTGCCGGAGAAGGAGCTCTCCAGCCTGGCCACCGGCCAGGAGGCGCGGCTGACCACGCCGGCTGTCTCCGATCAGATCCACTCCGGCTCTATCGAGCGCATCGCACCGGTGGTGGATCCGAAAAGCGGTACGGTGAAGGTGACGGTGGCGCTGGACAACCCGCGGGCGCTGCGCCCGGGACTCTACGTGGACGTGGCCCTGGTGACGGCGGTGCACGAGAACGCGCTGCTGATCCCCAAGCGGGCGTTGGTCTATGACCAGGATCAGATCTTCGTCTACCGCCTGGCTGATGTTTCTTCCGGCGACGCCGCGGAGGAGCAGACCGTCGAGCGGGTGCGGGTGGAACCGGAGCTGGAGGACAAGATCTTCATGGAGCCCCGGGGAGACCGGCTGAGCGCCGGGGACCGGCTGGTGGTGGCGGGGCAGGCGGGGCTCAAGGACGGCGCCGAAGTGCGCATCCTGCAGTCGGTGGGCGAGGCCGCCCGGGCCGCCGCCAACGGGCTGCCGAGTCGGAACGATGCTGACGCCGACGCCAGCGCCCGGGAGGCCGAGTGAGCTCCTCTGAAAGCAACCCTCCTGAGACCGGCTCCTCCGAGGCCGCCACCGCTCCCCCGGCGGAGCATTCCGGACGCTCGAGCTTCAGCACCCGCCGCCCGGTGGCGGTGCTGGTGATCTTCCTCGCCGCCGGGGTCTTCGGCTTCTTCTCCTATGGCCGACTACCGGTGGCGCTGATGCCGGAGCTCAGCTATCCCACCCTGACGGTGCGGACCGAGTATCCCGGCGCCGCGCCGGAGGAAGTGGAGAACGACATCAGCCGGCCGGTGGAAGAGGTGCTGGGAGTGGTGGGCGGCCTGCAGCGCATCAGCAGCGTCAGCCGCGCCGGAGTCTCCGACGTGGTGCTGGAGTTCACCTGGGATACGGAGATGTCCGAGGCCACCCAGGACGTGCTCGAGCGCTTGGACCTGATCTTTCTGCCGGAAGAAGCGGACCGGCCGCTGATCCTGCAATACGACCCGTCCTTGGATCCGGTGATGGAGCTCTCCCTCTCCGGCCGCGGCGAGCGCTTCGACGGAGAGGAGGGCTTGCGGCGGCTGCGGCGACTGGCGGAGCTGCAGGTCAAGCGGCAGCTGGAGCCCATCAAGGGCGTCGCCGCGGTGCGGGTGCGGGGCGGTCTGGAGGAAGAGATCCACGTGTTGGTGGACGACCAAAAGCTCCGCCGCACCGGCCTCGCCATCGACACCGTCATCGATCGCCTGCGCCAGGAGAACATCAACGTCGCCGGCGGCACCATCCAGGAAGGGCGCACCGAGTACATGGTGCGCACCCTCAACGAGTACCAGAGCCTGAGTCAGATCGAGAATACGGTCATCGCTCGCCTCGATGGCCGGGAAGTGCGGGTCAAAGACGTCGCCGAAGTCTCCTTCTCCCACAAGGAGCGCCAGATCATCACCCGCACCGACGGCGGCGAGAGCGTGCAGGTGGAGATCTTGAAGGAGGCGGAGGCCAATATCGTCGATCTCGCCGCCCGGGTGCGGGACGCCGTGGGCACCCTCGACCTGGAGGCGGAAGAAGCACGGGCCGCGGGAGAGGAGCCGGAGGAAGAGCAGAAGTCGCCCTTCGCCGCCGGCGGCCCCCCGGGGCAGGACAATCCCTTCGCCCAGCCCCTGGGCCTGGCTACCGAGCTCTACCGCTCCGAGGGCGCCATCCTGCAGGTGGTGGCGGACCGCTCCACCTTCATCAAGAGCAGCATCGACGAGGTCATCTCCACCGCCGTCTTGGGCGGCCTGCTGGCGGTGCTCGTGCTCTTCCTCTTCCTGCGCAGCGGCCTGTCCACCGCCATCGTGGCGGTGAGCATCCCCATCTCGCTGCTCATCACCTTCGCCCCCCTCAATCTGCTGGGGGTGAGCCTCAACATCATGTCCCTGGGCGGCCTGGCCCTGGGCATCGGCATGTTGGTGGATTCGTCCATCGTGGTGCTGGAGTCCATCTACCGCTGCCGCGAAGAGGGGGACGACCTGGTCACCGCCGCGGTGCGCGGCACCTCCGAGGTCCGCGGCGCCGTCGCCGCCTCCACCCTCACCTCCATCGCCGTCTTCTTCCCCATGGTCTTCGTCGAGGGCATCGCCGGCCAGGCCTTCGGCGATCTGGGGCTGGCGGTGGTCATCTCACTGCTGGCGTCGCTGGCGGTGGCGGTGTACTTCATCCCCATGCTCGCCAGCCGTCGGGGTCTCGACCTGGACGCCGAAACTCCCCAAAGCCAGTGGCGCCGGTGGGGCGCCTGGGAGACTTTCCGGGAGGACTTCCGCAACCTCGGTTTCTGGCGCTGGATCGTACTGCCCTACCTGCTCCTGCGGCTGATGCTGGGTCTGGTGTTGGAGCTCCTGGGCAAGCTCGCCCTGGCACTGACGTCGGGTGCGGTGCGCCTGGGCAAGGTCGTCGCCCGCAAGGCCCTGCTGCCGGTTCTGGCGGCGGTGCTGGCGCTGCCGCTGCTGCTCACCCAGCGGGTCCTGGGCTGGCTGCGGGAGACCTATCCGAAAGTGCTCCAGGTGGCGTTGCGCAACGCCGGCGCGGTGGTGCTGGCGGCACTGGCCACCATCGCCTTCACCGTTTGGGCAGCGACGGAGCTGGGCACCGAGCTGCTGCCGGAGGTGCATCAGGGAGAGCTGACCTTCGAGGTCGCCCTGCCCGTGGGCACTCCCCTGGAAACCACCGAGGAAGTGCTGGCGGCGGTGGAAGAAGAGCTGCTGGCGAATCATCCCTACCTGGACTCGGTGCTGGTGACCTACGGCTTCGACCCCACCACCTCCCAACGCTCCGACGAGGGAGAGCACTCGGCGCGCTTCAAGCTGCTGGTGGAGCGGCCGGACCCCGGTCTGGTGGAGCGCCTGGTATCGCCGCTGATGGGCCGGGCTCCGGAGGACTACGACCTCAAGGCACGGGAAGAAGTGGTCATCGACCGCCTGCGCCGGCGCCTGGCGCAGATCCCGGATCTCGACGCCCGGGTCACCCGGCCGGTGCTCTTCAGCTTCCGCACGCCGGTGGAGGTGGAGGTCCACGGCGAGGACCTGGCCCAGCTCAAGACCTATGGTGACCGCACCCGCGACCGGCTGGACCAGCTGCCGGCGCTGGCGGATGTGGAGTCGAGCCTCAAGACCGGCGCGCCGGAGGTGCAGATCGTCTACGACCGGGACCGGCTGGCGCGCTACGACCTCAACATCCAGCAGGTGGCCCAGCGGGTGCGCAACCAGGTTCAGGGCTTCGAGGCCACTCGTTACAACCTGCGGGACCGGCGCATCCCCATCCTGGTGCGTCTCGACGAGACCGACCGGGAGACGGTGGAAGACGTCAAGGACCTGGTGGTCAACCCCGGCGGCGAGCGCCCCATCCCGCTCTCGGCGGTGGCCCAGGTGGAGCTCGGCGAGGGTCCCAGCGAGGTGCGGCGGGTGGACGGCCAGCGCATCGCCCTGATCAGCGCCAACCTCGACGGCGTCTCCCTGGGCTCCGCCGCCGAAGCCATCACCGCGGCACTGCGCAGCGACATCGACTGGCCGGCGGATATGACCTTCTACATCACCGGCCAGAATCAAGAATGGCAGCGCAGCCAGCGCAGCCTGTGGCTCGCCCTGGCGCTGTCAGTCTTCCTGGTCTACGTGATCATGGCGGCCCAATTCGAGTCGCTGCTCCAGCCCCTGGTGATCATGCTCACCATTCCCCTGGCCTTCTTCGGCACCATGGCGACCCTCCTGTGGCTGGGCATCAGCCTGTCCATCGTGGTCTTCCTGGGGATGATCATGCTCGCCGGCATCGTGGTCAACAACGCCATCGTGCTGGTGGACTACATCAACACCCTGCGCCGCCGCGGTCTCGCGGCTCAGGAGGCCATCGTCACCGCCTGCACCGTGCGCCTGCGGCCGATCCTGATGACCACCGCCACCACCGCCCTGGGCCTCGCGCCCATGGCCTTGGGGCTGGGGGACGGTGCGGAGATCCGCACTCCCATGGCCATCGCTGTGATCAGCGGACTGGTGGCCTCCACCGTCCTCACCCTGCAGCCGATCCACCAGGTCATAGATCACCGGGATCACCAGCAGGGTG